>JBBSLM010000415.1:0-2277 GCA_038255245.1 Sphingomonadales bacterium | reverse complement strand
CGACCGCCGGGCGGAAGCCGAGGAAGCGCTGCGCCAAGCGCAGAAGATGGAGACGCTCGGTCAGCTAACCGGTGGCGTCGCGCACGATTTCAACAATCTGCTGCAGATCGTCTCCGGCAATATCGGGTTGATCCAGCGCGGCCTGCCGCAGGAGAATGCGAGGCTGCGGCGCGCGGCGGAGAATGCGGCGCGCGGGGCCGAGCGGGCCGCCGTGCTGACCCAGCGCCTGCTCGCTTTTTCGCGCCGCCAGCCGCTCGCGCCCAAGCCGATCGACCCGAACCGGATGGTCGGCGGCATGTCCGACCTGCTGCACCGCACGCTGGGGGAGATGATCGACGTCGAAACCGTCCTCGCGCCGCGGCTGTGGACGATTGAGGCCGACCCGAACCAGCTGGAAAACGCGATCCTGAACCTAGCGATCAATGCGCGAGACGCGATGCCAGAGGGCGGCAAGCTGACCATCGAGACGTGCAACACCCACCTCGACCGCGCCTACACACTGCAGAATGTCGAAGTATCGGTCGGCCAATATGTCTGCATCTGCGTCACCGACAGCGGCAGCGGGATGGACCAGGGCACGATCTCCCGCGCGTTCGAACCCTTCTTCACCACCAAGGAAGTCGGCAAGGGCACGGGGCTCGGGCTCTCGATGGTCTATGGCTTCGTCAAGCAATCCGGCGGACATCTGAAAATCTATTCGGAGCGCGGCGAAGGCACGACGGTGAAAATCTATCTGCCGCGGCTGATCGGGGATCAGCCTGAGGCGGAAGAGATCGTCGACGAACTGATCCCGGCGGGCGGCCAGGACGAGACCATCCTGGTGTGCGAGGACGATGCGGACGTGCGCGCCTTCACCGTCGAAGTGTTGCGCGAACTCGGCTATCGGGTGCTCGAGGCCGAGGATGGGCCATCCACGCTGGCGCTGCTTGGGCGGACCGAACAGGTCGATCTGCTGTTCACCGACGTGGTGCTGCCAGGCGGCATGACTGGCGCGGTGCTGGCGCGCGAGGCGCTGGCGCGGCGGCCGGGGCTGAAGGTGCTCTACACGACCGGCTATGCCCGCAACGCGATCGTCCACCATGGCCGGCTCGATGCGGGTGTCCAGCTGATCACCAAGCCTTTCGCCTATGCGGACCTTGCCGCCAAGGTACGCGATGTGCTGGATGGGCAATCATGAGGGATGAACAGGATCTGGTCGCGCGGGCGCGGCAGGCGGCGCTGAAAGCCTATGCGCCTTATTCCGGCTTCAGTGTCGGCTGCGCGGTGGAATCGGTGGACGGCGAAGTGGTGGTCGGCGCGAATATGGAGAATGCCTGCTACCGGCTGGGTGTGTGCGCGGAAGTGTCGGCGCTCGCCGCGGCGGCGCAGGCCTTCGGGCTTGACCGGGTAAAGCGGATCGCGGTTTCGGGCGGGCGGATCGAGCAGGGGGCGCTGGTCGGCGAGATGGTGGTGACCTCGTGCGGCGGCTGCCGGCAATCGATCCTGGAGGCGGCGCATCTTTCGGGCCGCGACCTGGAGATCGTGTCGTCCAACGGCAGCGGCACCGAGACGGACACGCGCACGATCGGCGAGCTGTTGCCGCTCGGCTTCGGCCCCGCAAACCTCAGGGACGCCGGCTAGCGTTCGAACGCGGCGGCGAGCTCCACGTGGGTCGACCAGCGGAACTGGCCGACCGGCTGTATCCATGACAAGCGATAGCCCCCGTCGATCAGCGTCTTGGCATCGCGCGCGAAGGTGGCGGGGTTGCAGCTGACATAAGCGATGCGGGGAACGGACGCGGTGGCGAGATGCGCCACTTGCTCGCGGGCGCCGGCGCGGGGCGGATCGAGGATCACGGCTTCGAACCGGTTCAGCTCCGCGGTGGTGAGCGGGCGGCGGAACAGGTCGCGATGCTCGACGAACAGCTGGCGCTGGCCGCTTCCCGCCGCCGCCTTCAGCGCAAGCACGGCGTCGCGGGCGCCCTCGGCGGCATAGACCCGCCCGGGCAGTGCCAAAGCGAAGGTGCCCAGGCCGGCGAACAAGTCGGCGACGATGGCGGCATCGGCCACGGCTTCGCGCATGGCCGCTACGAGAATTGCCTCGCCATCGTCGGTCGCCTGCAGGAAAGAGTCGTGCGGAAGGGGCACGGCGACGCCGCCGAGCGTGATCGTGACCGGCTCAGGCTCCCAGACCGTCACGGGGCCGTAACCGTCATCGATGGAAAGACGTGCCAAGGCGTGCGTGGACGCGAAAGCCGCCAGCGCCTCGGTCGCTTCCAGCCCATCGGCGCTGATTCCT
>JBBSLM010000414.1:0-2279 GCA_038255245.1 Sphingomonadales bacterium | reverse complement strand
GAGCCTGATCAGGCGGCTGCCGCCGTGGGCGATGCGGCGATCTGGGAGCGAATGATCGAAGCGGCGCTGGCGCGCGGCGCCTGAGCCCTTAGAAAGCGCGGAAGAAAGGCACCAGCGCCCAGCTTGCGGGGCCCGCGAGGAGCAAGCCGGCGGCGATGTCGAAGCCGCGGATCGGCCTGATGCGGACGCCGCGGCGCGGATTGCGATAGCTGTCCCGCATCGTCGCGATCAGCACGTAGAAGCCGCATAGGGCCGTCGCGGCCAGCGCTGCCACGTAAGGCAGCACGAAGATGTGCGGCCAGAAATTGAAGGCCAGCCACATCAGCAAGGCGATCGCCCCGCAGGCGACCCCCGCGCCGATCGCCTTCGGCACACTCACGAAATTGATCAGCCCCCGTTTCCCCGCCATGCTGGGCAGATGAGCAGCCGCCAGGCCAAGCGCAAGGGCGTCAGGCGTCGATCGCTTCTTCGTCCAGTTCGGCGGCGTGGCTCTGGATGAACTGGAAACGGTGCTCGGGGTTGCGGCCCATCAGCCGTTCGACCAAATCGCGGACGGCGCTGCGTTCCTCATAATCCTGCGGCAAGGTGACCCGGATCATCGAGCGGCTCTTCGGGTCCATCGTCGTTTCGCGCAGCTGGCCGGGGTTCATCTCGCCCAGGCCCTTGAACCGGCTGACTTCGACCTTCTTGCCCTTGAACAGGCTGGCTTCCAGTTGCGCGCGGTGCGCGTCGTCGCGGGCATAGGCGTTGGTCGCGCCGCTCGACAGCCGGTAGAGCGGCGGCTGGGCCAGGTAGAGCGCACCCTTGCGGACGACCTCGGGCATTTCCTGGAAGAAGAAGGTCATCAACAGGGTGGCGATGTGGGCGCCGTCGACGTCGGCGTCGGTCATGATGACGATCCGCTCGTAGCGCAATTCCTCGGGGTTGCGGCCGCCGATGGCGAGCAGGAGGTCCGCGATCTCGGCATTGGCGCGGATCTTGTCGGGCGTGGCGGAGGCGACGTTCAAGATCTTGCCGCGGATCGGCAGGATCGCTTGGGTCTTGCGGTCCCGCGCCTGCTTGGCCGAGCCGCCGGCGCTGTCGCCCTCGACGATGAACAATTCGGTGCCGGCCGGATCGTCATTGGCGCAGTCGGTCAGCTTGCCGGGCAGGCGCAGCTTGCGGCCGGAGGTCGCGGTCTTGCGCTTGACCTCCTTCTCCATCTTGCGGCGAAGCCGCTCGTCCATCCGGTCGAGCACGTAGCCGAGCAAAGCGCGGCCGCGCTCCATCGAGTCCGACAGAAAATGATCGAAATGGTCGCGCACGGCATTTTCGACCAGCCGCGCGGCATCGGGCGAGGTGAGGCGGTCCTTGGTCTGGCTCTGAAACTGCGGCTCGCGGATGAAGACCGACAGCATCAGCTCGGAGGGGCCGAGCAGATCCTCGGCCTGGATCTCCTTCGCCTTCTTCTGCCCGACCAGTTCGCCGAACGCGCGGATGCCCTTGGTCAGCGCCGTGCGCAGCCCCGCCTCGTGCGTGCCGCCATCGGGGGTCGGAATGGTGTTGCAATAATAAGAGGCCGCGCCGTCGCTCCACAGCGGCCAGGCGACGGCCCATTCGACCGAGCCCTGCGTGTTCGGAAAGTCCTGTTTGCCGGTGAAGAAATGGTTGGTCGCGCATTCCCGCTCGCCCACCTGCTCCTTGAGATGATCGGCGAGGCCCCCGGGGAATTGGAACACCGCCTCGGCGGGAATCTCCTCGCCGTCGGTGAGCAGCGACGGATCGCATTTCCACCGGATTTCGACGCCTGCGAACAGATAGGCCTTGGAACGCGCCAGCCGGTAGAGCCGGCCGGGCCGGAAATGCGCGCCTTCGCCGAAAATGTCGGGATCGGGCGTGAAGGCGATGGTCGTCCCGCGCCGGTTTGGCGCCGCGCCGGCGGGCTCGAGCTTGGTCAGCGGCAGGCCACGCGAGAAACGCTGCCGATACAATTCGCGGTTGCGCGCGACTTCGACGAGCGTGTCCGAGGACAAGGCGTTGACCACGCTGACGCCGACGCCGTGCAAGCCGCCCGAGGTCGCATAGGCCTTGTCGCTGAATTTGCCGCCTGAATGGAGGGTGGTGAGGATCACTTCCAGGGCGGACTTGCCGGGATATTTGGGGTGCTCGTCGACCGGGATGCCGCGGCCATTGTCGGTGACGGTCAGGCGGTTGCCGGGCTCCAGCGTGACTTCGATCCGGGTCGCGTGGCCCGCGACCGCCTCGTCCATGCTGTTGTCGATCACTTCGGCGGCGAGGTG
>JBBSLM010000413.1:0-2282 GCA_038255245.1 Sphingomonadales bacterium | reverse complement strand
GACCGCTTCAAGGCGGTCAACGACACGCTCGGCCACCAGAGCGGCGACACCTTGCTGACCGTGGTCGCCCAGCGGCTCGAAACCTGCGTCGGCGACAAGGGGCTGGTCGGGCGGCTGGGCGGCGACGAATTCCAGGTGATCGTCTCCAATTACCGCAATGTCGGCGAACTGGAGCAGCTGGCGGAGCGGATCATCAGCGCCCTGTCCCAGCCCTATTTCGTCAAGGGCGCCAACGTGCTGATCGGCTGTTCGATCGGCATTTCGGTCGCGCCGGACCATGGCCGCGAGCCCGAGACCCTGATCCGCAACGCCGATCTGTCGCTGTACGAAGCGAAAGCGCAGGGCCGAGGCCGGCACAGCTTCTTCCGCGAGGAATTGCTCACGCTGGCCCAGTCCCGCAAGACGCTGGAGGACGATCTTCGCCGCGCGCTGGAACGCGGCGAATTCTGGCTGGCCTATCAGCCGGTGGTGAGCACCGCGACCACCGAGATTGTCGGCTACGAGGCGCTGATCCGCTGGAGCCACCCCACGCTCGGGCTGATTTCACCCGCCGACTTCATCCCGATCGCCGAGGATTCGCGGCTGATCGACCCGATCGGCGAATGGGTGCTGCGCACCGCCTGCGCGGATGCCGCAAAATGGCCGCGACCGGTTCGCGTCGCGGTCAACGTCTCGACCATCCAGTTCGCGCGCGCTTCGTTGCCGGCGGTCGTGGCGAACGCGCTGGCCCAGTCCGGCCTGGCGCCCGACCGGCTGGAGCTGGAGATTACCGAAAGCGTGTTCCTGAACGAAGACGCATCGACCGAGCGGATGCTCGCGACGCTGAAGAAGACCGGCATCCGGCTGGCGCTCGACGACTTCGGCACCGGCTATTCCTCGCTGGCCTATTTGAAGAAGGCGCCGTTCGATAAGGTCAAGATCGACCAGAGCTTCGTGAAGGGTGCGGCGCACGACAAGCGCAACACCGCGATCATCCGCGCCGTCACCACCATCGCCGAAACGCTGGGGCTGGAAACGACGGCCGAAGGCGTGGAGACGCAGGATGAGGTCGAACTGATCCGCTCCCTCGGCTGCTCCCACATCCAGGGTTATGTGTATGGCAAGCCGATGCCCGATGCCGAGGTGATCGCGGCCCTGCAGGGCGGCGCCGAGATCAAGCCGGTCGGCCTCAAGACCAGCCGCCCGGTCCGCCAGAAATTGCTGCGATCGACCCGCATTCAGCATCACGGCAGCTCGAGCGGCGCGCGCATCCGCGACGTATCGCCCACGGGCATGATGATCGACGGCTTTACCGCCAAGCTGCGGCCCGGCGACGAGGTGGTGATCGAGACGGTCGAGGGGCGGCTCGTCAAGGCGGTGATCGTCTGGACCGACGACGGCCGCGCCGGGCTTCACTTCGGCGAGGGCCAGACCGTCGAGGCGCAGCGGCGGCGCTAGTCACGCGCCCTCCACTCCCTTAGCATCAGAGCGGGCGTCTCAACCCGTTAGGGAAGGTTTTTCGACATGATGAAGCAAGCCGCGGCAATGCTTGTCACCTTGTCCCTGTGCCTTGCCGCCGGCTGCAGCCGCGGCGCGGGCAACAATGAAGCTTCCCCGAACGCGGCCAAGGCCGGCGCCAATGCAGCCGCCCCGGCCGCGAATGCGAGCGGGAATGCGGCGACGCCCGCCACACCGCAGGCGCGGCTTGTGCTCATCCCCGGCGGGTTGGAGGCGATCGCGCCAAACGGGCAGCGCAGTCCGCTCAATTTCGGCAGCCCGGTCGCGACCGCGATCACCGGCCTCAACGCGATGTTCGGCGCCGCCACCTCGGACAGCGTCAACAGCGATTGCGGCGCCGGCCCGACGCGGATCGTCCAGTGGCCGAACGGCCTGCGCATCCTCGCCCAGAATGACCAGCTGCAGGGCTGGGAAGTCGACCAGCCCGGCCTCTACGCGCTCGGCGACTTGCAGGTCGGCATGACCCGCGCCGCGCTCGAGGCCAATCAGGCGAGCTTCGAGCAAACCAGTCTCGGCACCGAATGGACGGTCGGGGACGGTGAGCAGATTGTCAGCGGCCTGCTCGGCGAAGACGGCAATGTCCGCGCGATGTGGGCGGGCCTCACTTGCCACATGACGTGAAGCCAGAGGCCTCACTCGCCACATGACGTGACATGACCTGACTCTAGCCAGCACCTTTTCTCTGGCCTAGCCTGCCCGATTCAGTGCCGGCATGAGACCGGCCGCGGGGAGACGATGATGGCTACAGGCGCAGGCGGGCATATCCGGCTGAATTCGCATCCGGG
>JBBSLM010000412.1:0-2292 GCA_038255245.1 Sphingomonadales bacterium | reverse complement strand
CTTAGGCGGTCGCGGCTTCGGCCTGGGCCGGCAGCGCCGCCTTCGCCTGCGCGATGATCGTGCTGAACGCCGCGCCTTCGTGCATGGCGATGTCGGCCAGGACCTTGCGGTCCAGTTCGACGCCGGCCAGCTTCAGGCCGTTCATGAACTGGCTGTAGGTCAGGCCTTCGGCGCGAACCGCGGCGTTGATGCGCTGGATCCACAGGGCGCGGAAGCTGCGCTTCTTCACCTTGCGGTCGCGATAGGCATATTGCCCGGCTTTTTCGACCGCCTGCTTGGCGATGCGGATCGTGTTCTTGCGGCGGCCATAATAGCCCTTCGCCTGATCAAGAACGCGCTTGTGCTTGGCGCGGGTGGTTACACCCCTTTTGACGCGTGCCATGTCAGTATCTCCTTATCTCAGACCGTAGGGCGCCCAGAGCTTCACCCGCGCCGTATCGGCGTCGGCGAGCACGTCGGTGCGACGGTTCTGGCGGATATACTTGGCATTGTGGCTGATCAGGCGGTGCCGCTTGCCGGCGACGCCGTGCTTGATCTTGCCGGTCGCGGTGAGCTTGAAGCGCTTTTTCACGCCGCTCTTCGTCTTCAATTTGGGCATTTCGTCTCCTTTGCCGCTTGGAGCGGACGTTCGAGAACGGCCATGGCAGCCCTTGTCGCCAGGCAGTTCGATGATTCCAGGATCTGGAAAGGGCGTGCGCCTAGCGGGAATCGACCGATGAGGCAAGACGGTGCGTCACCAGGGGATCGTGGCCCCGTCATAATTGTAGAAGCCGCCCGCGCGCTCGGGCGTCAGGCCGTCGATCACGGCGCGCATGCCCGCCACACTGTCCGCGACCGCCAGCGGCGCGCTCGGCCCGCCCATGTCGGTCTGCACCCAGCCGGGATGGAGCGTCGCGGCGACCACGCCTTGGTCCCTTACGTCGATGGCGAGGCTGCGCCAGGCGGCGTTCAGCCCCGCCTTGGTCGCGCGGTAAGCGATGAAGCCGCCGGAACCATTGTCGGCGATGCTGCCCATCTTGCTGGAGAGCGCCACGAGCTTGCCCTTCGCGGCGGCGACCAATGGCAGCAAGGCCTTGGCCAGCACCACCGGCGCGACGGTGTTCACCGCCAGCGCATTCACCATCGCGGCCGCGTCCTCGATCGTGTCGAGCCGCGTCGGCCCCATCACGCCGGCATTGTTGATGAAGACGTCGATCGGCTCGGTGCCGGCGACTTTTTTCCAGTCGATCTCGAAGAAATCGCCGTCGAGATCGAGCGCGCGGACGGTGACGTCGCCTTCAATCGCATTCAACTGCGTCGCGCTGCCCGGATCGCGCGCTGTGGCGATCACCGTCCAGCCGTCGGCGGCATATTGGCGAACGAATTCCAGGCCAATGCCGCGATTGGCGCCGGTGACGAAGACGGTGGGCATGAGGTTACTCCTGTTCGCCCACTACGCGCGGGGCGTGGGAGAGTTTCGAATCGTGCCTGGCTTAATCGAACAGGCTCGATACGCTGCTTTCGTCGGCGATGCGGCGGATCGCTTCGGCGAGCAACGGCGCGATGGTGAGGATGCGGACCTTGTCGCTCGCGTCCGCCGATTCGTAGGCGGCGATGGAATCGGTGATGACCAGTTCGCCGAGGCGCGAGGCTTCCACCCGCTGCACCGCCGCGCCCGACAGGACGCCGTGGGTGCAATAAGCGATCACTTCCTCCGCGCCCGCCTCGAGCAGGGCGGCGGCGGCGTTGCAGAGGGTCCCCGCCGAATCGACGATGTCGTCGATCAGGATGCAAAAGCGCCCGGCGACGTCGCCGATAACGTTCATCACTTCCGATTCGCCGGGCCGCTCGCGGCGCTTGTCGACGATGGCGAGCGGAGCGTTGTCGAGCCGCTTGGCGAGCGCGCGGGCGCGGACCACGCCGCCGACGTCCGGTGACACGACCGTGACCTTGCGACCGGCATAGCGCGCCTGCACATCGGCCGACATCACCGGCGCGGCGAACAGATTGTCGGTCGGGATGTCGAAAAAGCCCTGGATCTGACCGGCGTGCAGATCGACCGACAGGACGCGGTCGGCGCCGGCGGTGGTGATCAGATTGGCGACGAGCTTGGCCGAGATCGGCGTGCGTGGGCCGGGTTTGCGATCCTGCCGTGCATAGCCGAAATAGGGAATGACGGCGGTGATCCGTTTGGCCGAGGCGCGGTGCAGCGCGTCGATGCAGATCAGCAATTCCATCAGATGATCGTTGGCGGGATAGGCGGTCGACTGGACGACGAACACGTCCTCGCCGCGCACATTTTCCATGATCTCG
>JBBSLM010000411.1:0-2298 GCA_038255245.1 Sphingomonadales bacterium | reverse complement strand
TGGTGCCGATGAAACCGGCGCCGCCGGTGATGAGCATATTAGCCATTGCGGGCAATCTCATTGAGGCAGAGGCGAAGATTGACGCGCCAGTGCGGCGGGGGGCGGTCGAGCAGCGCCCAGGTCGCGCTCTTGTCGAGGATGGCGCAGGCGGGGCGGGTGGCCGGAGTCGGATAATCGGCGGTGGCGATCGGCGCGATCGCGGTGGCGCGTTCGAGCAGGCCGAGCGCAAGCGCCTCCTCGTGGATCGCGACGGCGAAATCATACCAGCTGGCCACGCCCGCATCGGTAAAATGATGGATGCCCGACGCGCCTTTCGCGGCCAGCGCCCAGAGCGCGCGGGCGAGCGACGGGGCGTGGGTGGGGGTGCCAAGCTGGTCGGCGACGATGTTCAGCCGGTCGCATTCCGCCATCAGGCGGAGCATCGTGCGGACGAAATTGGCGCCGGCCGCATCGTGCACCCAGGCAGTGCGGACGATCAGGGCGTCGGGGTCGGCGGCCAGCACGGCGGTCTCGCCATCGCGCTTGGTGCGGCCGTAGACGCTGAGGGGCCGGGTCGGATGGTCCGGCGTGTAGGGGCGCCCCGAGGTGCCGCCGAAAACGAAATCGGTGGAGACGTGGACGAAGCGCGCGCCGGCGTCGCGGGCCGCCTGGGCGAGCCAGCCGGGGGCGGCGGCGTTCAGCATGCCGGCGCGGTCGGGCTCGCTCTCGGCGCGGTCCACGGCAGTGTAGGCGGCGGCGTTGAACACATGGCTGGGCCGCGCGGCGCGGATCGCGGCGGTGACGGCGTTGCGGTCGGTCACGTCGCAATCGTCGCGGGTGAGCCCGACGATTTCCGCATCCTCGGGCGCGGACGATACCAGCGCGCGGCCGACCTGGCCGCTGGCGCCGAAAATCAGGGCTTTCACGTCAGCTCCGCCTCGGCGAGCGGCGCGGCGGCGGCATCCTTGCCGGACAGCAAGGGCGTTTCGCCGTCGAGCGGCCAGTCGATGCCGATCGCGGGGTCCGACCAGAGCAAAGACCGCTCATGCTCCGGCGCGTAGAAATCGGTGCATTTGTAGAGGAATTCGGTGTCGTCCTCGAGTGAGAGGAAGCCGTGCGCGAAGCCGGGCGGGACCCAGAGCATGCGCTTGTTCGCCTCGGTCAGCTCGACCCCGAGCCATTTGCCGAAACTGGCGGAGCCGCGGCGGATGTCGACCGCCACGTCGAACGCGCGGCCGCGCACCACCCGCACCAATTTCCCCTGCGGCTGGCGCAGCTGATAATGGAGCCCGCGCAATACGCCGCGCGCCGAGCGGCTGTGATTGTCCTGCACGAAAGTCAGGTCGATCCCGGCCTCGGCGAAAGCCCGCGCATTCCAGGTCTCCATGAAGAAGCCCCGATCGTCGCCGAACAGGCTCGGCTCGACGATCTTCACGTCGGGGATGGCGGTATCGACCAGCTTCACCGGCCGTGGCCCTTGTCCATCATGGCCAACAGATAATCGCCATAGCCGCTCTTGCGCAGCGGCTCGGCCAGCGACGCCAGCTGCCAGTCGTTGATGAAGCCCATCCGCCAGGCGATCTCTTCCGGGCAGCAGATTTTCAGCCCCTGCCGTTCCTCGACGATGCGGGTGAACAGGGCCGCGTCGAGCAGGGACGCATGGGTGCCGGTGTCGAGCCAGGCATAGCCCGCGCCCATATGCTCGACGTTGAGATTGCCCGCCTCGAGATAGAGCCGGTTGACGTCGGTGATCTCCAGCTCTCCGCGCGGCGAAGGCGTGATGCGGTGGGCATAGTCCACCACCTTGTCGTCGTAGAAATAGATGCCCGTCACGGCGTAGTTGGACCTGGGCGCGGCGGGCTTTTCCTCCAGCGTCTCGGCGCGGCCGGAGGCGTCGAACGAGACCACGCCGTAATTTTCGGGGTCGGAGACGCGATAGGCGAAAACGGTCGCGCCTGCCGCGCGCGCATTGGCGCTTTGCAGCAGGTCGGTGAGGCCGTGGCCGTAGAAGATGTTGTCGCCAAGGATGAGCGCGCTGGGCGAGCCATCGACAAAATCCGCACCGATCTGGAAGGCCTGTGCCAGCCCCTTCGGCTCCTCCTGCACCCGATAATCAAAGCGCATCCCCCACTGCCCGCCGTCGCCAAGCAGACGCTGGAAGCTCGCCTGATCGTGCGGCGTGGTGATGATCAAAATGTCGCGAATGCCGGCCAGCATGAGCACCGACAAAGGATAATAGATCATCGGCTTGTCATAGACCGGCATCAGCTGCTTGCTGACCGCCGCCGTGACCGGATGCAGGCGCGTGCCAGAGCCGCC
>JBBSLM010000410.1:0-2322 GCA_038255245.1 Sphingomonadales bacterium | reverse complement strand
GTCACCGAGGTGGCCGCAGCGGCAGGGGTTCATCGCCGCGACCAGTTGCACGCGGGCCGGAAAGGTCACGTGGGCGTTGGCGCGGGCGATCTGGACATTGCCGGTCTCCAGCGGCTGGCGGAGGCTGTCGAGGACATTGCGTTGGAATTCCGGCAGCTCGTCTAGGAAGAGCACGCCAAGATGAGCGAGGCTGACTTCGCCGGGCCGTGCCTTGAGGCCGCCGCCGACGAGCGCGGGCATCGAGGCGCTGTGGTGCGGGGCGCGGAACGGGCGGGTCCGGACGAGCTTGCCCCCTTCGAGCTGTCCGGCGACGCTGGCCACCATCGACACTTCCAGCGCTTCGGCTGGGGTGAGGTCCGGGAGAATGCCGGGCAAGCAGGCAGCGAGCAGCGACTTGCCGGCGCCCGGTGGACCGACCATGATCATATTGTGACCGCCCGCCGCGGCGATCTCCAGCGCGCGCTTGGCGGTCTCCTGCCCCTTCACCTGGGCGAGATCGACGACGCTGCGGACCGGCTCGACCGCGCCCGGCACGGGCGGTGAGAGCACCGCGCCGCCGCGCAGATGGTTGAGCAAGGTGATCAGATCGGGCGCGGCGACGACTTCGACGTCCCCCGCCCACGCCGCTTCGCCGCCCTGGTCCGCGGGACAGATCAGGCCGAGCTTCCTTTCGGACGCATGCAACGCGGCGAGCAGCACGCCGGGCGACGGGGCAATGCGGCCGTCGAGGCTGAGCTCGCCGACCGCGACGTAACCCGCCAGCATTTCCCGGTCGATCGCGCCCATCGCCGCCAGCAGGCCCAGGGCGATGGGGAGGTCATAATGCGAGCCTTCCTTGGGCAGATCGGCGGGCGAGAGGTTGACCGTAATCCGCTTGGGCGGCAGCGACAGGCCGATCGCCGACAGGGCCGCATAAACCCGTTCTCGGCCCTCGGCGGCCGCCTTGTCCGGCAGGCCGACGACCAGGAATTTTGGCAATCCCGGGGCGAGATGGACCTGGCACTCGACCGCGCGTGCTTCCAGGCCAAGAAACGCAACCGTGGCGACATGCGCGACCATGTATCCGGCCTTCCCCCCTCAAGTCGCCCGAATGTGGCGAGAGTCTCGCGCCAAGTCGAGTGACTTATCCAAGCGCTCCTTTGATCACCCGCGTATAGATGCGGGTCAGTGCGCGAATGTCGTCGATGGCGGCGGCTTCGTCCAATTTGTGCATGGTGGCGTTGGGCAGGCCGAAATCGACCACCGGGCAGACCGCGATCAGGAAACGGCCGTCGGAGGTGCCGCCGTGGGTGGACAGGCGTGGCTCGGCGCCGGTCTCGTCGGTGATGGCCTGTCGCACGATGTCGTAGATCGGCCCCGGCGGAGTCAAAAAGGCCTCGCCCGATATCTTCGCCAGCACGGTCGATCCCGGCGCGGCCTCCTGGGCTGTGCGCTCCACCAACGCGACCAGATCGGCACCGCGATGCAGATTGTTGAAGCGGATGTTGAGCTGGACGATGCCATTGCCCGGAATGACGTTGGTCGCGCTGCCGGGGCTGCGGACGTCGGTGATCTCCAGATTGGACGGCTGGAATTGCTCATTGCCGTCATCCAGGTGCAGCGCATCGAGCGCGCTCACAACCGCCGCCAGCTTCGGGATCGGATTGTCGGCGCGGTGCGGGTAAGCGACGTGGCCCTGCACGCCGGGGACGGTGACCCACATATTGACGGACCCGCGCCGCCCGATCTTCACGATGTCGCCCAGCCGGTCCTCGGACGTCGGCTCGCCGATCAGGATCATGTCCGGCCTGATGCCGCGTTCCGCCATCCATTCGATCAGCTTGGGCGTGCCGTAGGTTGCCGGCCCTTCCTCGTCGCCGGTGATGATCAGGCTGATCGTGCCCGCATGCTCCGGAATGTCCGCACAGGCGGCGACGAAACAGGCGATCGAACTCTTCATGTCGACCGCGCCGCGACCGTAGAGCAGGCCGCTCTCCTGCGTCGGCACGAACGGATCGGTGCGCCAGCCGCCGCCCGGCGGGACCACGTCGAGATGGCCGGCAAAACCAAAATGCGGCCCGCCGCTGCCGCGCGTGGCGAAGAGGTTTTCGACCGGCCCGTCGGGCGCCTCGCCATAGACCATGCGGTGGACGGTGAAGCCAAGCGGGGTCAGCGCCGCCTCCAGCACGTCGAACACCTCGCCGGTGGCGGGCGTGATGCTGTGGCAGGCGATCAGGCGGGAGGCGAGAGCGACCGGATCCAGGGTCATGCTGCCACCCCCGCCGCGCGGCCTCGCGATCGAAAGGTCCGGAAAGTCCGGGGGTCTCGCGCACGTGCGCGCGT
>JBBSLM010000409.1:0-2327 GCA_038255245.1 Sphingomonadales bacterium | reverse complement strand
TTGCGTGCGTCTTGGGACACCTGCAATGCCCTAATCCCGCGGCGAGTAAGCGTGCGGCAGCGCGCCTTCTGTCGGGGTGCGGTAGCGATCCCGGAGGCGGGTCTGGCGGTTTTCCAGGCTTTGCTGGACGCCGTCGATCCACACCGCCTCGACGCCGGTGGCGAGCTCGAGCGGGTCGCCGTCCCAGATCACCACGTCGCCGCGCCGGCCGGGGCGCAGCGAGCCCAGTTCGGCGTCCAGGCCGACCGCCGCAGCGGGGCCGGAGCTGATCGCGGCGAAGGCCTGGCCCCAGCTGAGCCCGGTCGCGCCGGGGATGCGGGTCAAAGCGACGAGGTTGCCGGCCGCCTGGTTCATCACGCGCAGCTGGCGGGTCTCGTCCTCATTGAGCTGGCCGATCGCGACCTGGACGCCCGCGGCGCGCATGCGGCCGACATTGGACTGGGTGGCGGCGAGCTGTTCGAAGCTGGCGGGCAGATCGTTCAGTGCATTGGCGATCACCGGTACGTTCGCGGCGCGGATGCGATCGGCGACGCGCCAGCCCTCGGTCGCGCCGACCAGAATGAGCCGCAGGCGGGGGAATTCGTCCTTCAGCGCCAGCGCCTGCAGGATGTCGCTGGCCCGCTCGACATGGACCATCAAAGCCTGCTGGCCGCGAACGACCGGAATGAGCGCGGTCGCGTCGAAGCGGGTGAGCAGGACGTCACCGGGCCGCTCGCCGGTCGGATCGACGAAGCGCGGATCGCGCACCTCCTCGCCGGGGGTGACGGCGGGATCGTCCGCGCGCTGTCCGGCGCCGCCCCGGCCTAGGGGCACGCGCAGCGACCCCGCTTCGCGCAGGGCGTTGCGGAGCAAGGCATGGGCGGAGACGCGGCTGCCGCCGGCGCGCTGGCCGCCGGTTTCGCCCAGCTCGACATATTGGAAAGCGCGGCGGCGGGTGATCGGATCGGCATCGCTGCCGAGATCGATGATTGCGCCCTGGCCGGCGAAGATGCTGTTCGACGCGGACGGCGCGACCACGGCGCGGGTGACGCCGGCGGCGCGGTTCACCGCGATCGCGGACGCCTGCGGATTGATCGCCGGGGCGATGTCCAGCGAGGCGCTGAACGGGCTGGTGCTGGCCGAGGTGTCGTTGCTGTCGCCGTCGGCATCGACTTCCGCCAGGCCGATGCGGGAGAAACCGGACATGAGGCCGGGCGTGACCCACTTGCCGGTGGCGTCGATGATGGTCGCTCCGGCCGGCACCGCGACGCCAGCGCCCGCCGCGACCACGCGGCCATCGCGGATGACGACCGTGCCGCCATCGATCGGATCGCCGCCGTCGCCGATCACCACCCGGCCGCCGGTGATGGCGAGGGTCTGGGCGGTGGCGGGGGTGGCCGACAGCAGCGCGAGCGCCACCAGCCCCGTTCGTCTCGAGCGAAGTCGAGAGACCCGCTCAAGCGTCACGAAAAACAACCGCGAGATTCGACCATACTCGAACCCGTGTCTCGACTTCGCTCGACATGAGCGGGACTGTGTTGCCGCGGCCCTCATTTCACGTCTCCTTCACCCGGCTGGCCGAGTTCGAAATCGGTCACCGGGCGGAGCGCCGCATTGTTCATGTCGTACATCAGGGCGCCGTCGATCCAGACCCGGTCGGGCCGCGTGTAGACGCTGAACGGATTGCCGTTCCACAGCACCACGTCGGCGCGCTTGCCCACTTTCAGCGAGCCGGTCTGGTCGCCGATGCCGAGCGCGTTGGCGGGGTTGATCGCCAGCCAGCGCCAGGCGACTTCGTCGCTGATCTCGATCCCCATGCGGCGGCCGTCGGCGAGCGCCTTGGCGGCCTCCTGATTCAGCCGCTGGATGCCGTTGGCGTCGTCCGAGTGGACGATCGCGCAGGCGCCGGCATTGTGGACCATCGGGATATTCTCGTTGATCGCATCATAGGCTTCCAGCTTGAAGCCCCACCAGTCCGCCCACATCGAGGCGCAGGTGCCGCTGGCGCGCAGCAGATCGGGGATCTTGTAGGCCTCCACGGCGTGATGGAAGCTGGCGATGCGGAAATTGAACTCGCGCGCCATGTCGAGCATGATCGCCATCTCGTCGGCGCGATAGCAATGGTTCTGGACGAGGATGTCGCCGTTCATCACGTCGACGAGCGTTTCCAGCGCGAAATCGCGCGCGGTGTTGGCATCGCGGGCGACGCGATCGCGATATTCGACTGCGCGCTGCCAGGTCGAGCGCATCAGCGCGACATTGCCCATGCGGGTCTGCGGCATCTGGTTGCGGCCGCCATAGACGCGCTTGGGATTTTCGCCGCAAGCCATTTTCAGGCTGCGCGGCGC
>JBBSLM010000408.1:0-2348 GCA_038255245.1 Sphingomonadales bacterium | reverse complement strand
TGCCGGTGACGACAGTGGAACTGGGCGGCCGCCGCGCCGCGGCCGGGGGCGGGGGCTTCTTCCGGCTTTTGCCCTATCGTTTCTCCAGCTGGGCGATCGCGCGGGTGAACCGCAAGGATCAGCGGCCCGCCATCTTCTACTTCCACCCGTGGGAGATCGACCCAGGCCAGCCGCGCGTGCCGAACGCGCCGCTGAAATCGCGCCTGCGTCACTACACCAATCTTGGAAAGATGGAGCGCAAGCTGTTGAAGCTGTTTCGTGCTTTCCCCTGGGATCGCACCGACCGAGTGGCGGCGGCCGAGCAAGCGAGGCTGAAATGAACGCGCCGACGCGACTCCGGGCCGCTTTGGTCTCCGTCGCCGATCTCGCCGATGGCAAGGCGGCGGCGCGGATCGACGCCTTCGTTCGTGACCATCCTAAATCGACGCCCTTTCACCGTCCGGCCTGGAGCAGGGCGATCGCGGGCAGCACCGGCAATCGCTCGCACTATTTGATCGCTGAGCAGGGCGGGACGCTGACCGGTGTATTGCCGCTGACAGAGATCCGCTCGGCTCTGTTCGGCCGCTCGCTAGTGTCCTCTGGCTTCGCGGTCGATGGCGGCATCCTCGCGCATGGTGGCGAAGCCGTGTCCGTGCTCACCGACGCGGCGGTTTCGCTGGCCGAGAAACTGGCTTGCCCGACCATCGAATTGCGTGGCGGTCCACTGCCGCCCTTCTGGCGGATCAATGAAGGCACTTATGCCGGCTTCGTCCGCGAGCTGCCAGCCGGCGAGGATGCGATCCTGAAGTCAATTCCGCGCAAGCAGCGCGCGGAGGTCCGCAAGGGGCTGGAGCGCGGGCTGGACGTGTCGATTGGCCGTGATCTGCGCAGCCATTACAAGGTCTATGCGGCCAGCGTCCGCAATCTGGGCACGCCGGTCTTTCCGCGCAGCCTGTTCCGCGCCACGCTCGAAGCGTTCGGAGATGAGGCGGACATCGTGCTGATTTTGAAAGAGGGCCAGCCGGTTTCGGCGGTGCTCAGCCTCTATCACGAAGGCACCGTCTATCCCTATTGGGGCGGCGGCACGGCGATGGCGCGGTGCGAGCGGGCGAACGAACTGCTCTATTTCGAGCTGATGAAGCATGCGGCCGCGCGCGGCTGCAACCGCTTCGATTTCGGCCGCTCGAAATTCGACACCGGCGCCTTCGCCTTCAAGAAGAATTGGGGCTTCGAGCCGCAGCCTCTGGTCTATGCCAGCTGGGGCGCGCATCGCGAGATCAACCCGCTCAGCCCGAAATATCGCCTGCAGGTCGCGGCCTGGAAGAAGCTGCCGCTCTGGGTCGCCAATCGCCTCGGGCCGTTCCTCTCGCGCGGGCTCGGCTGATGCGCGAAATCCTCTTTCTCGCCCACCGCATCCCGTTTCCGCCCGATCGCGGCGACAAGATCCGTTCCTGGCAAGTGCTGAAAGCGCTGGCCAAGCTCGGTCGCGTCCATCTCGCCTGCTTCGCCGACGACGAAACGGACGCGGCGCATCTGTCCGCGCTGCGCGAGGCGTTGCCGGAACTGGGCGAGGCCTATGTCGAGGTGCGGCGCACCGGCAAGGCGAAAGCGGGGCTGGCGGCCCTGTCGTCCGGCAAGCCGCTCTCGCTGACCCTGTTCGGTTCCGACGCGATGCGGCGCTTCGTCGCGGCGAAGCTGCCCGGCGTGGAGGCCGTGTACATCTTCTCCAGCCAGATGGCGCAGTTCGTCCCGGTGGGGACTCGTGCCCGTGTGGTGATGGACTTCGTCGATATGGATTCGGAGAAGTTCGCCTCCTACGCTGCCGAGGGTCGCGGTCCGATGCGCGCCGTCTATGCGCGCGA
The DNA here is from genome assembly GCA_038255245.1 of Sphingomonadales bacterium. Lineage (GTDB taxonomy): Bacteria > Pseudomonadota > Alphaproteobacteria > Sphingomonadales > Sphingomonadaceae > Allosphingosinicella. The sequence goes on along the minus strand of JBBSLM010000408.1, from coordinate 507 downwards.
GGCGACAAAGCTGTTCGCCTATGAGCGCGAGGTCGCCGCATCGGCCGACGCCAGCCTGTTCGTCAGTGAGGCGGAAGCCGACCTCTTCCGCCGCCGCACCGGCCTGCCGCGCATCCACGCGTCGGGGAATGGCATCGACAGCGACTTCTTCGATCCTGGGGCGGAGTTTCCGGCGTTGTCGGAGGAGGAGCGCGGGGAGGGGCCGTTGCTGCTCTTCACCGGCCAGATGGATTATCGCCCCAATATCGATGCTGTGAACTGGTTCGCGCGCGAGGTGCTGCCGCGCCTGCCGGACTCACGCTTCGTCATCGCCGGCCGCAATCCCGATGCCGAGGTGCAGGCGCTCGCCGGGCCGCGCGTCACCGTCACCGGCGGCGTCGCCGATATGCGCAGCTGGCTGGCGGCGGCGGATGTGGTCGTCGCCCCGCTGCGCATCGCTCGGGGGATACAGAATAAGGTGCTGGAGGCGATGGCGATGGCCAGGCCGGTCGTCGCCACCCCCGCCGC
>JBBSLM010000407.1:0-2354 GCA_038255245.1 Sphingomonadales bacterium | reverse complement strand
CTCATTGTCCCACCCCAGTGCGGCTTTCGTGTCGGCAACGAGGTACGGCAGTGGGAGGAAGGCAAGCTCCTCATCTTCGACGATTCCATCGAACATGAAGCCTGGAACGACAGCGATCAGGACCGCGTCGTTCTGATCTTCGATATCTGGCGGCCGGAACTCAGCGAGCAGGAAAGGCGAGAGGTCGGCGCCCTGTTCGGCGCATATTCGCTCGAATAGGTCACGCGACCGCCCACCTCACTTTCCCGGATTTCGCTTAGTAGCGGTAATGCTCCGGCTTGAACGGCCCGGTGACCGGTACGCCGATATAATCGGCCTGATGCTGGCTGAGCGTGGTCAGCTTAACGCCCAATTTGTCGAGGTGCAGGGCCGCGACCTTCTCGTCCAGATGCTTGGGCAGGACGTAGACGTCCTTGCCATAAGTCTCCGCCTTGGTCCAAAGTTCGATCTGCGCGAGCACCTGGTTGGTGAAGCTGCTGCTCATCACGAAGCTCGGATGGCCGGTCGCGCAACCGAGGTTCACCAGCCGCCCCTTGGCCAGCACGATGATCTGCTTGCCGTCCGGGAACTCGACCAGGTCGACCTGCGGCTTGATCTCGGTCCACTTCATATTGTTCAGCGACGCGATCTGAATCTCGCTGTCGAAATGGCCGATGTTGCAGACGATCGCCATATTCTTCATCGCCCGCATATGGTCGAGCGTCAGCACGTCCATATTGCCGGTGGCGGTGACGAAAATGTCGGCGCGGGTCGCGGCCTCTTCCATCGTCACGACCTCATAGCCCTCCATCGCCGCCTGCAGCGCGCAGATCGGATCGACCTCGGTCACCAGCACGCGCGCGCCGCCATTGCGGAGCGAAGCGGCGCTGCCCTTGCCGACATCGCCGAAGCCGGCGACCACGGCGACCTTGCCGGCCAGCATCACGTCGGTGGCGCGGCGGATCGCATCGACCAGGCTTTCCTTGCAGCCGTAGAGATTGTCGAATTTCGACTTGGTCACGCTGTCGTTCACGTTGATCGCCGGGAACGGCAGCTTGCCCTTCTTGGCCAGCTCATAAAGCCGGTGAACGCCGGTGGTCGTTTCTTCGCTGACGCCCTTGATCGCGGCCACGGTCTTGGTGAGGTAGCCCGGACGCTCCTGCAAGAAGCGGTTCAGCGTGGCGACGAAGATTTCCTCTTCCTCGTTGCTGGGCGTGAACAAAGTCTCGCCCGCCTCGACCCGCGCGCCCCAAAGCGCGAACATGGTCGCGTCGCCGCCGTCGTCGAGGATGAGGTTGCAAGTCTGGTCCTGACCCCAATCGAAGATGCGGATGACGTAATCCCAATATTCCTCAAGCGTCTCGCCCTTCACGGCGAAGACCGGCACGCCCGTCGCGGCGATCGCGGCGGCGGCATGGTCCTGGGTCGAATAGATATTGCAGGTCGCCCAGCGCAGTTCGGCGCCCAGCTCGGCCAAAGTCTCGATCAGCACCGCGGTCTGGATCGTCATGTGCAGCGACCCGGTGATGCGCGCGCCCTTCAGCGGCTTGGCCGCGCCGAATTCCTCGCGCAGCGCCATCAGGCCGGGCATTTCGGTTTCGGCGATCTCGATCTCCTTGCGGCCGAAATCGGCGAGGGAGAGGTCGGCAATCACATAATCGTTGAACGCGGCGTTGTTGGACGAGTTTTGGGGCTGAGTCGCCATGGGCTGCTCCTGAGGTGAATTATCGATGGATGAGGTCAGTGTTCGCCGCGGCCTTAGCCGAGGCGACGCCGGATTTCAAATATAAAGATATCTTTATATGCGCTCAGGCCGTGCCGTAATCCGTCGTCAGCAGGCGCGGGTCGATCCCCGCCCCCTGGAAGGCGCTCGACCAGCGATGTTCGGCGCCCACGTCGAACAGGAGCGCCTCGTCGCCTTCGGTCACGAACCAGCCATGCCGGCTCAATTCACCATCCAGCTGACCCGACTCCCAGCCGGCATAGCCCAGGGCCGCGACCCAGCGGCTCGGCCCCGTGCCCGCCGCGATCGCCTTCAAGATGTCGATCGTCGGGCTCATCGCCCAGCGGCCGGCAACGTCGATCGTCTCCTGCCCGCCCCAGTCGAGCGAGTGGATGATGAAGCCGCGCGTCGGCTCTACCGGCCCGCCGAGGTGGATCGGCGCATTCGGCGCCACGCCCGGATCCACGTCCATCTGCTCCAGCAGATCGTGAAAGCCGAGACGCGGAACGATCCGCCCCAGCCCGATACCCAGCGCGCCATCCTCGTCATGCATGCACATCGCGATCACCGATCGCTCGAAACGCGCGTCGCCAATGCCCGGCATGGCGAGCAGGAACTGACCGACGGTGAACGGGGGCGCATCCATAGACCG
>JBBSLM010000406.1:0-2366 GCA_038255245.1 Sphingomonadales bacterium | reverse complement strand
GCCGCCGGTGCAAGCTGGGCGGCATTCGGGTTGTCGACCATGATCCGGTAATTGAGCGCGGTGGCGAAGCAGATCCAGGCCAGATAGGGCAGCAGCAGCAAGGCGGCGGTCGTCCGCACCCGCCAAAGCAAAGCGATCAGGGCGAGCGTCAGCGCCACCATCGCGACGATCAGCGCCAGCGCCAGCGTGACCTGGTGAAGGGCGAAGAAGACCGGCGACCAGGCGTAATTGATCGCGAGCTGGACCAGGAACAGGGTGAGGATCAGGCCCCGCTTTGGCGCGCCCCGGGCGTGGATGAGCAGCGCCAGCGCCAGCCCAAGGCAGATATAGAGGATCGGCCACACAACGCCGAACGCCCAGGATGGCGGCTGGAAGCTCGGCAGCACCAGGGCGCGATACCAGGCGTTGGCGTCGCCCGAATTGGAGAGCAGGCCGGAGGCGGTGCCGAGCAGCACCGTCGCGGGGACGGTGAACAAGGCGATGCGGAGGAAGGACATGCGAAGCTGCGACTTGGAGGCGAGTTCGGTCACGCGGAACCTCTCATTCGGACAGGTCGCGCATGCCTAGAGATTGTTACGGGCCGGGGAAAGCGGCTTGGCCGATCACGAGCGCGTCGCAGCCACCAGGAATTCGACATTGCCTTCGGGGCCGGTGATCGGACTGGGTTCGCTGCCATCGACCCGCCAGCCGCGGCTTTCCAGCCAGGCGGCGAAGGCGGCGGTGACGCGGGCGTGGACGTGTGCGTCGCGGACAACGCCGCCCTTGCCGATCTCGCCGCGCTCCGCCTCGAATTGCGGTTTGACCAAAGCGAGCAGGCGACCGCCGGGCCTGGCGAAGTCGATGGCGGTGTCGAGCACCTTGGCGAGGCCGATGAAGCTGGCGTCGCAGACGATGATGTCGACGGGCTCGGGGACGATCCGCGGCGTCAAATAGCGGGCGTTGGTCTGCTCGTGGACGATGACGCGCGGATCCTGCCGCAATTTCCAGGCAAGCTGGTTGGTGCCGACGTCCACGGCGTAGACCTTCGCCGCGCCGCGGGTGAGCAGCACATCGGTGAAGCCCCCCGTCGAGCTGCCGACGTCGAGGGCGACCGCTCCGGTGACGGCCCAGCCGAAATGATCGAGGCCGTGGGCGAGCTTGATGCCGCCGCGCGACACCCAGGGATGGTCGCGGCCCCGCACCTCGAGCGGCGCGTCATCGGGCAGCGGCTGGCCGGCCTTGTCGATTTTCCGTGTCGCGGAGAAGACCGCGCCGGCCAGGATCAACGCCTGCGCCTTGCTCCGGCTCTCGGCGAGGCCGCGCTCCACGAGCAACTGATCTGCGCGGGTCTTCGCCATCGCAAATGCCCTACCTTGCGCCTGCTCGGTTGCAAGCGGGGCCGTGGCGCTATACATGTATAGCAAGGAGTGAAGCCATGCTCGCCATTCGCCTCAGTGCAGACCTGGAACAGCGGCTTGCCGACCTCGCCGCGCGGACCGGGCGGACCAAGACTTACTACGCCCGCCGCGCGATCGAGGAATATATCGACGATCTCGAGGATCACGCGCTCGCGGCCGAGGCGATGGCGGATTATGATCCCAGCAAGAATATCAGCATGGAACAGATGAAGCGCGAACTTGGCCTGGACGATTGAGTTCTCTGACAAGGCGCGCAAGGCGCTGAACAAGCGGCGCGGCGAGACTTCGGCGCGCATTGTTCGGATGCTGGACGAGGTCGCCGCGCTGGACGACCCGCGCCAGCGCGGCAAGGCCCTGACTGGGGAATTCGCCGGCCTGTGGCGTTACCGCGCGGGCGACTGGCGCGTGATCGCGCAGCTCGAGGATGGCAGGCTGGTCATCGTCGTGATCGCGCTCGGGCACCGGCGGGACGTCTATCGACGGTAGCGGGCGAGACTCACCGGTTGGGCAGGCCGTTGGCGGTGCGCTGCTGCCGGATCTGGTCGACATTGGCGAGGATATGGTCGCGCAACCCGGTCAGGCCGGCGCGCTGCCGTGTCCGTTCGGCGCGGCACTCGGCGCTCGGGGCGTTCGGATCGGGATTGGCCGCATCATAGGCCAAGGCCCGGTCGATCGCCGCGGCCCAGCCGGCGGGGCTGCCGCCGGCATATTCGTTCATCGTCTGGCCGACGGTCGAATTGAGCGAGGCGATCAGGGCGGGCTCGCGGTCGCGCGGCACATCCTGGCACTCGACCACGATCCGCCCGCGCAACTGGCCGACGTAGAAGAAAGTCACCGCCTCGTCGCGATTGCCGGCGGCATATTCCTCATTCGCCTTCTGGTAGAAGGCCGCCCAGGGCATCGCCGCAAGACTCGTATCGGGCGCGGAGACGTTGGCCGTCGCGCTGCCACAAGCCGAAAGCGCGAGCG
>JBBSLM010000405.1:0-2378 GCA_038255245.1 Sphingomonadales bacterium | reverse complement strand
CGGCTGCCTCACGGTCATCGACGCGCAAACCCGCGCCGTTGCCCGCACGATCGAGGTGAGCGGCACACAGCAGGCGGGACAGGTCACCATCCTCTTCTCGGCCGATGGCGCGCTGCTCTACGTGGCCGAGACGGGCCGCAATCAGGTCGCGGAAGTCGATCTCGCCAGCGGCACGGTGCTGCGCCGGCTCGCGGCGGGCGCGAATGGCGACGGCCTGGCCATCGCCCCGGCCACGCGATGAGCGGCCACACGGTCGACGTCCCCCACAGCCTCGGCGCGGCCGAGGCGAAGCGGCGGATCGAGGCGGGCACCGGGCAGTTGGTCGGTTCGCTGCCCGCCGGCACGACCGCCAGCCCAAGCTGGACCGGCGACCGGCTCGATCTCGCCATCGCCGCGATGGGGCAGGACATGATTGCGAGCCTCGACGTGCAGGAGAAGATCGTGCGCGTTACGGTCACCCTCCCGCCCATGCTGGAATTCCTGCGGCCGCTGATCGAACAGGGCGTTCGCCGCGCCGGCACGGAGTTGCTTGAGGATAAACGCTGAGGCTGGCATCCCTGTCCTTGAACGAAGCGGGCGGAGAGCGTTGATGCGGCATGTCGCGGTGATCGGGTCTGGACCGGCCGGCTATTACAGCGCCGAAGCGCTGCAGAAGCATTATGGCGCGGACGTGATGATCGACGTGATCGACCGGATGCCCGTGCCCTACGGCCTGATCCGCTTCGGCGTCGCCCCGGACCATCAGTCGATCAAGGCGGTGTCGAAGCGCTACGAAAAGACCGCGCTCAGCGACAATGTCCGCTTCGTCGGCAACGTCACGGTCGGCCAGGATGTGACGATCGACGAATTGCTGGGCCTGTACGATGCGGTCATTCTGGCGACAGGCGCGCCGCTGGACCGGCCGGCGGGGATCGAGGGCGAGGATCTGCCCGGCGTGGTCGGCTCCGCGGCCTTCGTCGGCTGGTATAACGGCCACCCCGATTTCGCCGCATTGGCGCCGCCGCTGGACGGCAAGGCGGCGGTGGTCATCGGCAACGGCAATGTCGCGCTCGACGTCGCCCGCATCCTGGCCAAGACGCGCGAGGAATTCGCCGGCTCCGACATTGTCGGTCACGCGCTCGATGCGCTGCAGGGCTCGACCATCGCCGACGTGCATGTGCTGGGCCGCCGCGGCCCGCACCAGATCGCGATGACGCCGAAGGAATTGGGCGAGCTGGCGCATCTTCGCAACGCCGTCCCGCACGTGGACATCGCCGATTTCCCGCCCGAGCTGGACGATGCTTTGTTGGAACCGGGCCAGCGCAAATCGGTGACGATCCTGCGCGACTTTCCGGCGGTCGATCCGGCCGGGAAAGCCAAGTCGATCCACTTTGATTTCTTCGCCAAGCCGGTGCGGATCGAAGGCGATGGCAAGGTCGAGCGGATCATCGTCGAGCGAACCCGGCTGGACGAGCAGGGCCGCGCCGCGGGCACCGGCGAGATGTATCAAATCCCCTGCGATTTGGTGGTGACTTGCATCGGCTATCGCACCCCGCCGATCGAGGGCGTTCCCTATGAGGCGGATCAGGGCCGCTTCGCCAATAGCGAGGGTAGGATCGCGCCTGGCCTCTATTGCGTCGGCTGGGCCCGGCGCGGCCCGAGCGGGACGATCGGCACCAACCGGCCGGACGGAATCGGCGTCGCCGACCTGATCGCCGCCGATCTGGAAGCGGCGCTTGGTCGCAAGGAAGGACGTGCTGGTCTCGACGCGCTGTTGGCCCGGCGAAAGGTCGATATCGTCACTTTCCGGGATTGGCAGAAGATCGAGGCGGCGGAAGCGGCCCGCGCACGCGACGGCAGCCCGCGGGAAAAATTCACCGCGATCGCCGAGATGCTGGCGCAGGCCGGAATTTCGGGGACGCGCTGAGCGTCGGGGAGGATGAGATGATGGCGAATTGGGGCAAGGCGGTGGTGCGCGGGGCAGCGATCCTGGCACTGCTCGGCGGCGCGGCCTGCCAGCGCAGCGAAAGCGACACGACCTCCGGCGGGGGCATGTTCGGCACCGGCGGATCGAAGAACGGTGCGGCGTCGGGCGCCGCCCCGGCCGCCGTGCAGCCGACCGCGCAGCCGGTGCAGCAGCCCGGCCCGCAGCCGATGACACCCCCCACGGTACCGGGCACCACGCCCGGCCCGGTGGCCCAGGCGCCGTCCGGCCCGGCCGCTCAGGACCGGCGCATTCGCGTCAACAATGCCAGCAGCCAGACCATCACCCTGATCAAGGGATCGGCGACCAGCGACAGCGATTGGGGCCAGGACCGCATCCCGACCGGGGTGCTGCGGCCCGGCGCGACCGTGGTGGTCGATTTCAACGACGGCAATGGCGAGTGCGTCTACGATCT
>JBBSLM010000404.1:0-2389 GCA_038255245.1 Sphingomonadales bacterium | reverse complement strand
CTCGATGCGAAGCTCCTCGCCGGTCCAGACGACGTCGGGCCGTTCGCGCAGCACGTCGCTGGCATATTGGGCGGCGCGGACCCGGGCTTCGCCAAGCGATGCCAGTTCGACGCCTTCGACATCGGGATCGTAGACCGCGCCGGCGAGGTTGAAAAAATAGAGCATGGCCAGCCGAACGAACTAAATCCGGTTTGGAGCCGTTGGTTGGAAATGCCATTATGATTGCTTCTTTGGGCGAAGGCGGGCCAAGGGTTGCGACGACTGACACCCCCTCCCGGTATGACGGGTTCTCGAGGGCCGCTGCGCGCTGGAAGCCGATAACGACCCGAACGCGTCAAGGAGCGGGTGGGGAAGCTGGTGAGGCATAAGCCGGTGGAAAAGCCGGAGCGATCACCACCGGTCGGGGGACGGCGGCGGCTCTCCATCAGACCAATGGCCGAGATCGGTCTTGATCCAGTCTTGTACGGCGATAACATCGCTCGGCCGGCATGTGAGAATGACGCTCTCCAGCGCTGCCTTGGCGCCCGCGATATATGCGTGGCGCTCCTCGCGTGTCCGATACGTCATGACGCTGCAATAGCAGGAAAAGCAGCGCCGATTGCTAACATGGATGAGCAAAGGGCCCCGGCTTCCCCGTGAATTTTCACATAGGGAGGCGGGGGCCTTTCGCTGGCCTAAAAGCCAAGGCTGACGCCGCCGAAGCGGGTCCGCCGGGGATTGAGCGCGCCCTTGGCCAGGAGCGAGGCCACGAAATAACCATATAGGTATTTTATGCTTGACAGCGTCACGCTGATTCGGTAAATATTACGAAGCTCGGAAAGTGCGCCTGATTCGCTTCGGCGGCAGAGTGGTTCCGGGGCTCAAGAGATGAAGAAGGCCGACGCGGCATTGCCGCGGCCGGCCTTTTCTTTGGCCGGCGCCATCCGGGACGGGAGAGCGAATTAATGACACAAAAATTGGGCGACGGGAACGGCGGCGGCAAGATGCGGGCGGCGCCGCGCGAGACGGCATCGATCGCGCGGCAGCCATGCGGGCGGGTGCAGGTGCGCAAAGTGCGCAAGGACGGCTGGACCGGCAAGCGGCGGCAATTGTTCCTCGACCGGCTCGCCGCGACCTGCAGCGTCGGCCAAGCGCTGGCAGCGACGGGGATGGCGGCATCGAGCCTGTATCGGCTGCGCCGGCGCGACGCGGACTTTGCGGAGGCCTGGGAGGATGCGCTGACGGCGCATTTCGACGAGGTCGAGCTTGGCGTCGTCCGCCATTTCAAAGCCTGCCTGGCCGGGCACGGCGCCGACAATCCGGCGGCGATGGGGGAAGCGCGCCAGCGCCTGCTGGCCAATCCGGGCCTCGCGCTCGACCTGCTGAAACTGCGGCGGGCCGGCGACGCGCGGGTCGCGGCGGGCGCGCCGCGGCAACGGCCGGGCGGGCGGCAGACCGCCGCCGATCCGGTCGCGCTTGCCGACGAGCTGATGCGGATGATCCGCGCGACGGCGACACCCCCGGAAGGAGCGCAATGAAGAGCGAGCTGGCGGCCGCGATCGCCGCCTTGCGCGCGCTCCCGGTGGAAGCGGCGGAGCGGATCGTACGACGGCTCAGCCCGCCGCAATTGCGCACCTTGCGCGCATGCTGGGAGGGCTGGGCGCATGACGGGCAGGAGCCACCGGACGGCGACTGGCGGATCTGGATGATCCTGGCCGGACGCGGCTTCGGCAAGACGCGAGCGGGAGCGGAGTGGATAACCAGCCTGGCGCGCGAGCGGCCCGGGCTGCGGGTGGCGCTGGTGGGCGCGACTTTGGACGAAGCCGCGGACGTGATGGTGCGCGGGCGCAGCGGGCTGATGGCGGTGGCGGATGGGCGAGAGGATGTGCTCTTCTATCCGTCGCGGCGGCTGGTCGAGTTCGGGCGGGGAGCGCAGGCCATGCTCTATTCGGGCGAGAAGCCCGACAAGTTGCGCGGGCCGGAGCATCATGTCGCCTGGGTGGACGAACTGGCGAAGTTCGCGTGGCCGGAGGAGACCTGGGACAATCTGATGCTGGGGTTGCGGCTTGGTGACTTGCCGCAGGTGCTGGTGACGACGACGCCGCGGCCGATCGCGCTGGTGAAGAGGTTGGCGGCCGATCCCCTGGTGCGGCTGACGCGGGGGCGGACGGCGGACAATCGGCATCTGCCGGCGGCGTTCGTCGAGGAAGTGAACGCGCGCTACGGCGGGACGCGGCTGGGGCGGCAGGAATTGCTCGGCGAGATTGTGGAGGATGTCGAGGGGGCGTTGTGGACCCGGGAGCTGGTGGAGAAGAGTCGGTTCCTTCGATACGACGCTTCGACAGGCTCAGCGTCTACTCAGGATGAGCGGTTCGTTCGGATCGTCATCGGGGTGGATCCGCCGGTGTCG
>JBBSLM010000403.1:0-2390 GCA_038255245.1 Sphingomonadales bacterium | reverse complement strand
GTAGGGGAGCAGCAAAGCATCTGCGATCGCGCCGGTATCCGATCGATGCTGCGCGCCGCCAACGCTGCCGCCCGCGCTGAACAGATAGCCGAATTGCTGCCACACGCTGATGCAGGCCTGCACGCCCAGGAACTGGATGCCAAAGCGCCGCTGCTCTGCATTGCCACGCAACGCAAGCGCCAGGATCGCGACGCCCAGGGCCGGCAGCACCAGCCAGCCGGTCAGCGACCGCACCCAGATCAATGTCGTGATGAGCAAGGCCGCCCCGACGATGGCCAGCGCCGCCCGCGTTGCCTCGTCGGTTCGCGAGGCGATGATCAGCAACGAGCCCGCGATCGCCGGCCCAAGGGGCCCGCTCGCCGAGATCAGCGCATCCGTCAGCGGCGCGAAACCGGCAGGCCGCAGCGACACGGCGACGCCGGAACCGTCGGAGTAGATCTCGAGACGCTCGAATTGCGAGCCGGTAAGCATCGCCGCCAGCCCATGCCCCATTTCGTGAAACCAGGTCGCCAGGATGGTGAAGGGGTATAGCAGCAGGCTGCCGATCTCGGTCTGCCACAAGATGATCGAAACGACCGCAATCCCCGCCAGTACGCGGATGCGTCGCTTATGGTCATAGTCGGCAAGCAGACTGGACATCGCGGCTCCGGATCAGGCGGTGGTCCCGCCGAACCTCTCTTATCAGCGAAGTCGCGATTCCTCCAACGAAGGCAGCGGCAGCGCCGTTGACCAGCCGCCACGCGCCGCCGGGCCGGCTGCGTCGCAAGGGAGCGGCCGGGACAGCTTCAGCGGACGGTTTCGGTGGCGAAGAGGAAGGAGAAGTCCGACGCGTAGGGCGCCTGGCCGTTCGCGATCACGCGCGGCAATTGGCGCAGACCGCGGGCGTTGAGCCGCGTCGTGGCCGGCGGCGCGATCGAGGCGAAGACGTGGCAGTCCATGCAGGAGGCGCTCGACTGCTGGAACGATTCCAGCGTCGTGTTGGCGAGGATCTGCTGGGTGCCGCCGGACGCGCCCTGCGGCGACGGTGTGCCCATGCCGGCGGGGACCCGTTGCCCGGGCGGCACGATGATCTGCGGCTGCGTCGGCCATTGCACGTCGATCAGCCGGTAATAGTTGAAGACCGAATTGGCCGGCAGCAGGCTCCAATACCAAGCCGTCACCTGATTGGCCGAATCGTCGACCGGGCGCAGCCGGGTGATCTGCATCGGCCGGTTATAGGGATCGCAGCTGATCTGGCTGGTGCCGCAGCGGCGTGGCGGCGCGTTGTGAACACAACGATAGGAAGGATCCCGGGCCGGATCGCAATTCGGATTGAAGAAGGTGTAGCCGGGCGACGGCCGCCGGTTCGGGTTGGGCGGCAGCATTGGCGCCGTCCACCCGCCATTGGCCGCTTCGTCGGGGCTGTTGTCGACATGTTCGAAGGTCGACCACACCCACTCGGCGCGGGGAAAGCGCTTGCGGGCGATGTGGAGCCCGACCAGCCCAACCGTCACCGTGCGGGCGCGCCGCGTGACCGGGTCCACGATCTCGGCCTGCGCCGCCAGATAGCGGTGGTTGAGCGAGCCGTCGGCCGGCAGCGGCGTCCAGGCCGCCTTGATCTCCATGGCGCCGACCCCGTCGCCGAAAGCCGCCGGATTGCCCGCGCAGTCGGTGTCGATCCAGCCCGGCTGGCTGCCCTGCGGCATGTTGAAACCGCCCCGCAGCGGCCCGCGCGGCGGCGGCGGCCCGTCGGACTGGCGCTGTCCGGGCTGGGACGCACAGGCGAGCTGGCCTGCGGCGGTGGTGAGATCGAAATTGTCCTGCGTGATGAATTCATATTCGTCGCGGTTGATCATCACCTCATAGTAGGTGATCTCGCCGCGCTGGCTGGTCAGCCAATGCTGGCCGCTGCCGGCCTGGGTGATGTCCGACAGGTCGAGCGTGTGGAATTTGGAGGTCCGGACCAGACGCTTGACGGCGGGCCGGCGCGACTGCCAGCGACCCTGCAGCGGCCCGGCGAACACCCGCGACGCTTCCAGATAGGTTTCCCACACGGTGGGCGTGGCATTGGACGGGAGGCCGAATTGCCCCGGTCCCGCGGCCGGATCCGGATAGCCGGGGCGGGCCGGGTCCGCGCGCCAGTTCAGCGCGACGAAAGACTGCCAGGCGAAGCAGTTGATGCCAAGCTCATTGCTCCCGGCAGCTTGCGGGATCGTGGGGTTGAGCGTGGCGGCCGCGGCGCCGCAGGGATTGATGGGCGCGGCGGCGAGGGACGTCTGGTCCCCGCCCGGCGCGGACGTCGTGGCAGCACAGGAAGACAGGATTGTCGCGGCTGCCAGGGCAGTCCAGGACAAAACGACGCGCTGACGGGCGCCCTGAATCCATCCGGACAACATGCTGAAAGCCCCCCG
>JBBSLM010000402.1:0-2392 GCA_038255245.1 Sphingomonadales bacterium | reverse complement strand
GTGATGCGCACCGCGCTCGAGGCCTGTCACCGCGGCTGGGGCACCTCGATCATCATCGGCGTGGCCGAAGCCGGCAAGGAGATATCGACGCGGCCGTTCCAGCTGGTCACCGGGCGAAACTGGCGCGGCACGGCGTTCGGCGGCGCGAAGGGGCGGACGGACGTGCCGAAGATCGTCGACTGGTATATGGACGGCAAGATCCAGATCGACCCGATGATCACGCACGTGCTGAGCCTCGAGGAGATCAACAAGGGGTTCGACCTGATGCATGCGGGCGAGAGCATCCGCAGCGTGGTCGTTTACTGAGTTTAGGGAGAGCGAAATGTTCAATCACATCATGGTCGGCACCAACGACATCGACAGATCGAAGCGCTTTTACGACGCGGTGCTGGGGACGCTCGGCTTCGACGGGCAGCCGTTGCCGCACACCGCCGCGACCGGGCACAAGCGCCTGTTCTACCGGCACAATGGCGGCACGCTTTGCCTGTCCGAGCCGATCAACGGGGAGCCGGCGAGCCCGGCGAATGGCGGGACGATCGCCTTCAAATGCGATTCGCCGGAGCAAGTGAAGACCTTCCACGATGTGGCGGTCGCGAGCGGCGGCATTTCGATCGAAGGCCCGCCCGGCCCGCGCGACGGCGGTGCGCTGGGCACGATGCATCTGAGCTATGTCCGCGATCCCGACGGCCACAAGCTCTGCGCGATCCACCGCGTGGGGTGAACGAGCGGCCGGCGTGACTTTCCGGGTAGACGAGGGAGGGGCGAAAGATGGCGCAGGATAGCAAAGGGAGTGCGGAAGGCCGGATCGGTCAAGACAACCGCTACGGCGTGGCATCGACGCTGGAGCCGCCCTTCAGTGCGATCTGTGTAATTGGCTCAGACTGGGGCGGCTTCTACAATATCGGCACCGGCTACATCTTCGGACCGCGCACCGTCTTCACCGTCGCCCACAATGTGTTCAAGCCCGAATGGGGTGGCATGGCGAAGAAAGTCCAGGTCGTGCCCGGCGCGGTTGGCAAGCAGGCGCCTTTCGGTTGGGTCACCGTGCCGGACAGCTCCGTGCGGGTGCATCCGGCCTATCTGCGCAACAAGGACGCCAGGAACGATCTCGCCGCAGTGCTTTTGCCGGTGGATCTCGGTCTCAAGACCGGTTGGTCCGACCTCGCGCCGGTCGAGGGATTTCCGGGGCTAGGGATAACGGTCGCTGGCTATGGAGGCGACTACAGCGCTACCGGCCAGTATCACCAGACTATGGCCGACGGTCAGCTCGGCAAGCGATCGTATAGCGGCCTGCCGTCTCACGATGCCGATGCGCTTGTCGGCGTGAGCGGCGGCCCGATCTGGCGCGTGGAGGACACCGCTCCCTACGTTATGGTCTGCGGCTTCCATCAAGGTGAGATAGCCACCGAGGCGAAACCGGGCGGCCTCAACAACGAGGCTGACGCCAATGTGGCTTTGATGTTCAATTGGGCGCACTATGACTGGATTCAGGCCCGCATGCGGGAGTCGCAAGGGCTGCCGTTCCAGGATTGGGATCGTAAGGCGCTGGCGGGCAACACGGCTCCCCGACCTTACCGCAAGCCTGAACGTGCCGTGAAAGGTACGGGGCCGGTCGCGTCATCAAGCCAGCGTAAATGGATTGAGACCTTCAGGAGCGACCCGGCGGCGATCGAGCCGCACAAGGTTGGGTCCGAAACAGTGGACGACGGCGCAACCGTCGCGGTGAAGGCGACCAAGCCGAAAAAAGTGCCGCCTCCCGCAGTGTCCGACAGTTTGGCGTTCACAGTCCCGTCGCGCGGACGCCACGAGATCGCGCTCGATCTGCGCGCGGGCGATCTTGTCGCGGGGAAGATCGAAATCGCCTTGCCGGGCGGCGGCTTCACCGACTGCGAACTGGCGCTGCTGAAGGGGCGGACGAAGATCGACTATTTGCCGATGTTCGTCTCTTCATCCGGACCCAGGAATTTTTGCAAGGACCGGTTTTCCTTCGCCGCCGCCGTGGATGGCGAGCACCGGCTGGTGTTTCGCGAACTGAACGGTTCCGGCGCGGCGATCGTCCGCCTGAAATTGAAAGCCCCTGCGTGACTCTCGACACGATTTCCGTGAACCGCGCCCATGGCGGCGTGCAGCATGTGGTGAAGCATGCGTCCCGCGCGACGGGGACGGACATGACCTTTTCGGTCTATATCCCGCCGCAGGCCGAGCATGGGGAGCCTTGCCCGGTGGTCTGGTATTTGTCGGGGCTGACCTGCACCCACGCCAATGTGACCGACAAAGGGGAGTTTCGCGCGGCCTGTGCCGAGCTGGGGCTAATCTTCGTCGCGCCGGACACGAGTCCACGCGGCGAGGACGTGCCGGACGACCCGGCCGGGGCCTATGATTTCGGGCAGGG
>JBBSLM010000401.1:0-2393 GCA_038255245.1 Sphingomonadales bacterium | reverse complement strand
GCGGCGGACGCCTTCGAGCTGGACCGGCGGCACCGCACCCTCGCGCCCCAGGGGCCGCTGCGGGGTGGCGGACGGGTCGGACTGGCCGCTGATCGACCAGCGGGTGCTGGCGCTGGGGCCGGCATTGTCGCTGGCGCGGCGGTCGACGATTTGCTGCGCGCTGTCGCTGACCGGCTCGTAGCGGCGCATGATCGAGCGCTGGAACGAGGTGCCGGCGCGCGGGTCCTGCTTGAGCGCTTCGGCCGCCGCGGCCGCCGCCGCGGCATCGCGCGCCTCGCCGGCCACCACCGTCGTCGCGGTGGCGAGGACGCGTTCCGGTTGGCCGAAGCCGCCACGCCAGCGAATGTCGGGCTCGGCGCCGGCATAGCGGACGGTGCCGGTGCCGTACGTGTCCCAGCGATAGAAAATGTGCGCGCCGATCGTCGCGATCTTGGTCAAGGTCGGCGCCCAATAGGGAAAGACGTAATTCGCGTGATAGTGCGTGGCACGGCCCACCGGGCGGTGGACGTAGCCGGCAAGCGCCGCCGCCGCGACACCGCGCGAGCGCTCCCACAGGCTCGGGTTGGGGGTACGGCGCAGCGCCCCGTCGCAGGTGAAAGTGAACTGGCAACCGGTGCGGCGGGTATGGCCCTGGAAGACGACGCCGCAGACAGTATTCGGATAGTGCGGGTGGCGCACGCGGTTCAGCACGACCTGCGCCACCGCGCGCTGGCCATCCATCGGTTCCAACCCAGCTTCGTAATAGACCGCCGCTGCCAGGCAATCGACCGAACGCATCTGTGCAACCTGATCGGCCGGCAAGTTGAAGGCAGCGGCAGCGGGATTGGCGCCCGCAGCGGTCGGCAGATTGGCGTTCATTTCCCAGGCTTCGAGCGCCGAAATCGGCACGAGTGCATTGGGATCGCTCTGGGCGATCGGGATGAGCGCGCCGTCTTCCGCCTGCTCGAGGCCCGCGCCCGGAGCGATCACCACTTCATTCGTGCGGGCCGGGAGGCCGACGCCGACGAACGCGAACAAAGCGGCGATCCCGCCGAGCACGCCGATCGACGGCAGATGCCGCAGCCATTCGGACGCCGAAGGCAAGGTCGGGCGAAGAGGATCGGGAGCGCTCATTTGGAAACCGCAAAGATAGAGATTTCACGCCTTCACCGCAACCACCCGGCTGGCCTGCCTCCATGCCCGGCGCTAGACCGAAGCGATGAAGCAGCGATGGAGCGCGTTGAAATGACACAGACCATTCCGCCGCCAGCCGAAGCGATTGCCGGCACCTCCTGTACGGCCGCGGACTATGACCGACTCTACCGCCAGTCGGTGGACGAGCCGGATGCGTTCTGGGCGGAGCAGGCGAAACGGATCGATTGGGACGGGTTTCCGGCGCGGATCGCGGACTGGTCGTTTGATCCGGTCGAGATCAAATGGTTCGAGGATGGCGTCCTGAACCTCTGCCACAATTGCGTGGACCGGCATCTGCCCGCACGCTCGGCCGAAGCGGCGCTGATCTGGGAAGCCGACGCGCCGGGCGAAGTGCGGTCGCTCAGCTATGGCGCGTTGCATGCCGAGGTGGTGCGGATGGCGAATTGCCTGAAGGCGCTGGGCGCCGCGAAGGGCGACCGGGTCACCATCTATTTGCCGATGATCCTGGAGGCGGCGGTGGCGATGCTCGCCTGCGCGCGGATCGGCGCGGTGCACAGCGTCGTGTTCGGCGGCTTTTCGCCCGAGGCGCTGCATGGTCGGATCGAGGATTGCGGCAGCCGTTTCCTGGTCACCGCCGACGGCGGACGGCGCGGCGGCAAGGCGGTGCCGCTGAAGGCCAATGCCGATGCGGCGCTGGCCGACGGGAGCCTGGTCGAGGGCGTGATCGTGGTGCGCCATACCGGCGAGCCGGTGACGATGCGACAGGGCCGCGACCATTGGTACCATGAACTGGGCGAGACGGTTCCCGACGCCTGCCCGTGCGAGCCGATGAATGCGGAAGATCCCTTGTTCATCCTCTACACCTCGGGGTCGACGGGAAAGCCCAAGGGCGTGCTGCACACGACCGGCGGCTATGCGGTGTGGACCGCCACGACCTTCCATTATGTGTTCGATTACAGGCCGGGCGAAACGTTCTGGTGCACCGCGGACGTCGGCTGGGTCACCGGTCATTCCTATGTCGTCTACGGCCCGCTGCTGAACGGCGCGACCAGCCTGATGTTCGAAGGCGTGCCCAATTATCCGGACTTCAGCCGCTTCTGGGACATGGTCGAGCGGCACAAGGTGTCGATCCTCTACACCGCGCCGACCGCGATCCGGGCGTTGATGCGCGAAGGCGACGATTGGGTGACGCGTCACGACCGCTCATCGCTGCGCCTGCTCGGCACGGTGGGCGAGCCGATCAATCCGGAGGCGTGGCT
>JBBSLM010000400.1:0-2404 GCA_038255245.1 Sphingomonadales bacterium | reverse complement strand
GTCGATCTCGGCGACCCGCGCCGGCCAGCCTTCCAGCCCCGGCAGGGTGATCCAGAACAACCGCCCCGGCTCGACCGCGCCATAGGAGACGAAGCGGATCTGCCGCGTGTCGATCGCCTCGACCTCGATCGACCAGCGCCGGGCCCCGTCGCGCACCCGCGCCGGCAGGTTGAGCGCAATCTCGCCGCCCGTTTCCGGCGCTTCCCGCTCGAGCACATCATGATCAACCACGGTCTCACCCTTCTTCAATTTCGGCCGATGGCGACGGCGCAGCCACGGCATCAATTCCTGCCAGGGCAGCTCCGGCTCGAACGCCAGCCCGGCCGAACGGCCCTGCACCCACCGCACCGTCGCCGGCGCGGGCCGGAACCCGTCCAGCGTCAGCGTCACTTTCTCCTGCGCCACCAAAGGCGTGCGCACTTCGATCCGCGCCCCGCCGTCGGACAAATTAGCGATCGTCACGATCTCGCGCCGCGACCCCGCTTCCAGCCAGGCCGCGCAATTCAGTTCGATCCGGGGCATCCGCCGCGCGTCGCCGGGCTGCTGCACCAGGTTGCGGGTGATCAAGGCGAACAAATCCGCTTCGTCATCGAAGCGCAGGCCGACATCATTGCCCTGCACCCAGTCGACCAGGCCGCTCAGCCGGTCGCCGGTCAGCAGTTCCAGGTCGAGCCGTTCGCCCGGCTTCACGTGACCTTCGATGCACAGCACCGCACCCATCGGCGTGATCTTGCGGATGAAGCAGATTTCCCGCAGCGAACCGCGGCCGACCGCGCCGGGCTGCAACCGCGCCCGGTCATCGCGCTGGATCAGCCCGTTCGCGCGCGGCGCCTCGTCGCTCAACGAGTAAATGGTGTCGACGCGGTCCATTGTGTCCCTCGCACCCACGCGCATCGCGCGCAGGTGTGTTCCTCAGCGTCGATTGTCCGGGGAAATGGTAAACAAATCCTTGCGCCGATGGCTCTATTCGGCCCGTTCCAAGTGCAATAGGGCGCTTCGAGCCATGATTCCCGCCCGCCCCGTCCGATGAGCCTCGCCGATCTGCTCCCGTTCATCCTGATCGGCTTTGCCGCGCAGCTGGTCGACGGGGCGTTGGGCATGGCGTTCGGGGTGATCTCGACAACCCTGCTGATCAGCACCGGCGTGCCGCCTGCCGCGGCGTCCGCGAGCGTCCATATCGTCGAAAGCTTCACGACCGGCATTTCCGGGATCAGCCACGCGCTGATGCGCAATGTCGATTGGAAGCTGCTGGCGCGGCTCGTCATTCCAGGCATCATCGGCGGCGTGCTTGGCGCCTATGTTCTGGCCAACATGCTTCCGGAAGTCGCCCGTCCGCTGGTGCTCGCCTATCTCGCCACGATCGGCCTCTATCTGCTCTGGCGCGGCATCCGCCTCGGCAAGCACCATGAGCGCCGGCCAAAGGTCGTCGAGCCCGTCGCCCTGGCCGGCGGCTTCCTCGATGCGGCGGGCGGCGGCGGCTGGGGCCCGGTGGTCACCAGCAACCTGCTCGTCCAGGGCGCCAATCCGCGCAAGACGATCGGCACGGTCAACACCGCGGAATTCTTTGTCGCCGTCACGATCTCGGTGGCCTTCATCGTCACCCTCGGCTGGGAGGATTTCACCAAAGCCACGCTCGGCCTGTTGTTGGGCGGAGTCGTGGCCGCTCCGTTCGGCGCGATCTTGGCCAAGCGGCTGCCGGCCCGCGCCTTGATGATCATGGTCGGCGTGGTGCTGACCATCACCAGCGGCTACGGCATCTGGCGAAGCCTGACCTAAGCTTTACTTTTTCCACGATTCCGTCCCGTTCCGGCACAACAGTCTTGCTTGCCGCAAGGATTTGTTGCCAACTCGTTAACCATTGCGAGCGAGTCTGGAGGCCGGGCCGATGCGTAAGTCCCTGATTATCATAGCGTCCGCGTTGATCTTCGCGGTCGCCGGCGCGACTCACGACCGGCTGCGCTACGACAGCACCGCCTTTACCGACGTTCGCATCACCGGTGGTGGCGGCGGTGGCCAGCGCACCGCGCAGGTCGAATATCCACCGTGCGTGCGCGGCGTGCGCGAGGATCGCTGCATCCAGCTTTACGAACGCGGCGTGCGCCGGTCCTACCAGCGCTGGCTGGCCGAGCATGGCCGTGGCGGCCGGCAAGTCGCTCAGGCACCGCGCGCCGGCCAGCGCGCCTATCGCGCCTGCCGCGGCCGGGGCGACGATCGCTGCCGGCAGACCGCCGTGCGCCGCTCGCGCGCTGCCCGTCCGGCCCGCGTTCAGCAGGCGCAGCGCCGCGCGATCGTCCGCCGTTCGGCCGCCGCCCGCCCTGCCCGCTCGGCCCGCGCCACCCGCGCCACAGTGCGTGCGCCGAACCGGGTCGCCACGCATCCCCCGCTGGTCACGCAGCGCCAGCGG
>JBBSLM010000399.1:0-2405 GCA_038255245.1 Sphingomonadales bacterium | reverse complement strand
GACACCATCGACCGATACCCGCACTGTGCTGCCGACCGGCCGCGTGATCCGCCGCTCCTGCCCGTCATAATCCTTGACCAGGGCGAAGTCGGTTCGCGTCCCGTCGCCTTGGCCCAGCAATTGATCCGCCGCCCCAGGCACCCCACTCATCCCGTTCGAACTGTCGTCAAACGGGTCGCGAAACCGGAACGCTGACGCGGCCCCGCGCCGCGCCCGGAAAAAGGCGAGCAATGCCTGCAATTCCGCCTCGCCCCGCACCCCCGGGCCGGCATCGTAGCGCATCCGCGCGTCCGCCCAGTCGGCATTGCGCTGCTCGGCCCCGCCCGCCGTCTCGACGATCGCGGTCGAAAAGACCGGCTCCGCGCTCGCCTCCCGCCCGAGCGCCAAGGGAAACTCCACGTCGTGAAACGCCTCCACCGTCAAACCTCCTCCTGAGCCTGTCGAAGGATCGAACCAGACAAAGCCATCGCGCAGCACTTGCGGCAGCGCCCACACGAACACCTCCCCGGTGCCGCGTGCAAAGGCCCGGTCCGCAGCCTCGGCAATCGCATGCCATTGGCCGCTTTGCTCCGGCGCCAGCACAAACCCCGCGAAATAATGCTGCCCGGCGAGCGAATAGCCCAGCCGGCCCGTCGCCTCCGCCACCCCTCGCGCCGTCGCGCCATGCGCCCCGGCCGAAGCCCAGTCATAATCCTCGAGCTGCAACACATCGAACGCGGGCGCGGCCCACCCCAAAGGCAAATTCGCCCGCTTCAGCTCCGGCGCCGCCGCGTCCAGGACGGTCGGCAGATAAGCGAGCAACAGCAGCTCCGCCGCCGGCGCCACCGCCAGCACCGCCGCGCACAAATCCGTCGTCGATCCGGCCAGCATCTCGCCGACCGCGTCCAGCGTCGCCTTCTGTGCCGCGTCCAGCGGCCCGCGCACGTCCGCGATCCCCACCGGCGCGAACGATGCCACCGCCTCATCGTCATACAGGCAGATGCGCCCGTCCGGGGTTACCCACCACCAGGGCTCGCCGACCTGGAACCGCACCGGCAGCCCGGCCTCGACCGCGATCTGGGCAAAGGCCGCCGCCACCTCCTGCAGCCACGCCATCGCCGCGCCATTGGCCGGCGAGAGCAAGGCCGACGGAGGCTCCCACCCGGTCAGCCCCGGCGATCCGTCCGCCGCCCGCTGCTTCCACGCCTCGGGACAATGCTGGTCGAGCAATTCGTAGGACAGCGACCAGATCGGCGAGAAGCCAAGTGCCTTCGCTTGGCTTGCAAAGTCCCGATGCCACGCCGCGCACGGCCCGTTCAGCGCCGCGCCTTCGTCGACCAGACCATCACCGCCGAGCCGGAAATAATGGCTCATCCCCACATAATGATTCAGCGCCCCGCGATAGCCGAGCGCCAAAGCCTGCCCCAGCACCCGCTCCGGCGTCAGGTGATAGAGATCGTCATACCCCGTCGCGATCCGCAGCTCATGTTCCGGCACCAGCGCCTCGCCGCATGCCAGCACCGATCCCGCTCCGTCGCAGGCGATGTCCGAAACCTCGACCCACCCCTCGGCAGGCGCACCCAGCGGCGCATCCGTCCCGTCGTAGCTCGGCGCGACCAGCGACACGAACATCCGGTCCACATCGCCCGCGAACACCGCCTCGCCGCCCGGCGAGAAGCCGGCCCGCAGATCGGCGAAGTTCAGACTCACCACCGCGTCCTCGGGATCGCCAACGGCATAATTCCACAACCGCACCAGCCAGGTCGCCGGCGCGCCAGCCGCGTCCCGCCCCTCGATGGTCAGCGTCGGCCCATGCGTCTCATCGAGTTTGCGAACGCCCCCGCAGCGCCACCGGAAAGACAATCGGCACCGCCGGAAATCCCGCTCCGGCTCATAGCGAAGCAGCGGATGATCGACCCGATCCTCGCTCGCCCAGATCAACCCGGCCAGATCGTCCTTGCGGTAGAACAAACACTCCACCCGCAAGGCATCCGGCGCGATGGTCCGCACGCAGGCCATCATCGGCCGAGGAAAATCCACCGTCCAAAGCCGCGCCACGAACCGCTTCACAAAGCCAGTCCGCCGCGCCGCATCCTGCGGTGCGAGCCAGTGTCCCATGTCCTACTCCTCTCCCGGCACGGGAGAGGATGGCGCAGCTTGGCAGCTCGCTGCCTAGCGTAGCCTGGTGAGGGTCTTGGACGGCCCGCCGCCGCGCGAGCAAGGCTCGCGACCCTCATCCGCCCCTCCGGGGCACCTTCTCCCTGAAGGGAGAAGGGCGAATGACTAATCCACTCGTTGCAACGCGGCCTTCACCGCCCGCGCCACCTGCCTTGAGCTCGCGCCCAACGCCCGCGCCTCGCTCCCCGCCGGCGCATTGATCGTCACGTTCACTCGCACCTCGCGCCCGCCCGCCGGACCCAAAGTCT
>JBBSLM010000398.1:0-2413 GCA_038255245.1 Sphingomonadales bacterium | reverse complement strand
CGCGACTATCGTTGGGAAGCCCGGCTCGCGCCACTGGCGGACCTGCTGTTTCCCGCCGCGGCCAAGGCGCAAGCGGCATGAGCGCGAGCATCGCCGGCACGATCGACGCGCCGTCGCCGGCCGCCACGATCTGGCAGCGGCAGCTGAGTGTCCTCGGCGTCGCCGCCGCAGCGATCCTTGCCCTGTTCTGGCGCGATGCGGCGGATATGGCCGGGATCTGGTGGAACAGCTCCACCTACAATCATTGCATCCTGATCCCGGCTTTGGTCGGCTGGCTCGCCTGGCAGCGCCGCGCCGAACTGGCGCAGCTGACGCCGAAAGTCTGGCTCCCCGGCCTCCTGCTGGTCGCCGCCGGCGCTCTCGGCTGGCTGCTCGGCTATGCTGGCGGCATCTCGCTCGCCCGCCATGCCGGGCTGGTGCTGATGCTGCAGGGCGCGGCGATTACCTTGCTCGGCAAATCGGTGTCGTGCGGCCTGGCCTTCCCGATCTTCTTCGCGCTTTTCGCCATCCCGTTCGGCGACGAATTCGTCCCCTTCATGCAGACCGTGACGGCCGAACTGGCCATGGGCCTGCTCAACATGTTCGGCGTGCCCGCGCATCTCGAGGGCGTCTTCATCACCACGCCGGTCGGCTATTTCGAAGTGGCAGAGGCCTGCGCCGGGGTGAAATTCCTGGTGGCGATGGCGGCGCTCGGAGCCTTGGTCGCCAATGTCTGCTTCCGCTCATGGCAGCGACGGATCGTCTTTCTCGCCGCCTGCGCGATCGTGCCGGTGCTCGCCAACGGCATCCGCGCCTTTGCGACCATCTACATTGCTGAGGGAAGCGGCGTCGAATTCGCCAGCGGCATGGATCATGTCGTCTATGGCGGCGCCTTCTTCGCGGTCGTGATCGCTTTGATCCTGGGCGTCTGCTGGCGCTTTTTCGACCGCAAGGTGAGCGACCCCTGGTTCGATCCCCGCCGCCTGCAGCCGCAGCCGGTCGCGCCGGACCGCGAGCCGCGGATATGGCGCGCCGCCGGATTTGTCGCCGCCATCGCCGCCGCGCCGCTGCTCTGGGCCAGCGCGATCGCCGCGACGGGGCAGGGCGAAGCGCCCGCCGCGTTGCGCATGCCCATTGTGCAGGGCTGGGAGCGGACCGGGGCAGTTTCCGGCCGTGCATGGGCGCCAAACTTCGCCGGCGCAGACCGGCTGGAAACCGCGCATTATCGCGACGCGCAGGGCCACGAAATCACCCTCGTAATCGCCTGGTTCGCGTCGCAGGACGAGCAGCGCAAGCTCACCGGCTTCGGCCAGGGCGCGGTCGGCCCGGGATCGGACTGGGCCTGGACTGCCGATGCGCCACCGCCCCCGGACGGACGGGCCGAGCGGCTGGCGAGCCACGGCGAGTCGCGCGAGGTTGTCAGCTTCTACCGGGTCGGCGATATCCTGACCGGGAGCGCGGCGCGGGTGAAACTGGAGACGATGAAGGTGAGGCTGATCGGCGGACCGCAACGGAGCGTGGCCGTGCTCGTCTCGGCCGGGCCGCAGGCTGGCGGATCGAGCCCGCGCGAGGCGATCGACGCCTTCCTGACCGCGCTCGGCCCGATCGACGCCTTCGCCGATTCACAGGGCGGCTGAGCCATGTGCGGCATCGCCGGCATCTTCCATCTGGACGTGCCCAAGCCAGTCGATCCCGAGCGGGTCGCGGCGATGGCCGACACGCTCGCCCATCGCGGCCCGGACGGCAGCGGTGTGTGGACGGCGCCGGGCGTCGGCCTCGGCCACCGGCGGTTGTCTATCATCGATCTGGAAGGCGGCGCGCAGCCGATGGCGAGCGCCGACCGGCGGGTCGTCATCACCTATAATGGCGAGATCTACAATTATCTGGAGGTGCGCGAGGAACTGGCCGCCAAGGGCCATATTTTCCACACCGCCGGCGATACCGAGACGATCCTCGCCGCCTATCGCGAATGGGGCCCCGCCTGCCTCGACCGGCTGAACGGCATGTTCGCCTTCGCCATTTACGACGCCGCCCGCGATGCCCTGTTCCTCGCCCGCGACCGGCTCGGCGTGAAGCCACTTTTCCTTTGCGAACAGGGTGATGGCGCCTTGCTCTTCGCATCCGAACTGAAGGCCTTGCGCGCCCACCCGCGCTTTCGTGCCGACATCAGCCCGCAGGCGATCGAGGATTATCTCGCTTACGGCTACGTGCCCGACGATACTTCGATCCTCGAGGGCGTCCGCAAGCTTCCCGCCGGCCACTATCTGATGATCGAGCGCGGCAAGCCGATGCCGCGGCCGATCCAATGGTGGGACGTCGATTTCACCCCCGGCCCGGCGCGCTCGGAGGCGGGCCTGCGTGAGGAGCTGGTCGATCGCCTGCGCGAGGCGGTGCGCTCGCGCATGGTCGCGGATGTGCCGCTGGGCGCATTCCT
>JBBSLM010000397.1:0-2432 GCA_038255245.1 Sphingomonadales bacterium | reverse complement strand
GTGCGCAAGCAGGCGCCTGTCGCCGCCGTGAATGCGCTCGCCATCCTCGACGGCAGGTCGCCGACGGCGGGCTATGACGGCTATGGCAGCTGCCCGCTCACGGTCGAGAAGGGAAAGATCATCCTGGCCGAATTTGGCTATGGTGGCGCCTTGCAGCCGAGTCTTCCGACCTGGCTGATTGACGGGACCAAACCTTCGCGCCTCGCCTGGCTGCTCAAGAAGTATCTGCTGCCCCCGCTCTATTGGGATGCGATGCTTAAGGGCCGCGAATGGCTGGTCGCGCCCAAGCCGATTCAGGACGCAGGCCGATGATCGACATTGTGCAGATGGCGCTCGGCGCGTTTTCGGGCGTGCTGGTCGGGTTTGCCCTCGGCTTGGTCGGTGGCGGCGGCTCCATCCTGGCTGTGCCGCTAATGGTCTATCTGGTGGGTGTCAGAGACCCCCACGTGGCGATCGGCACCAGCGCGCTGGCAGTCGCCATCAATGCGGCAATGGGCCTGTTCAATCACGCCCGGCACGGGACGGTGAAATGGCGCTGCGGCCTGATGTACGCCGGCGCGGGCGTCATCGGCGCCTTCGCCGGCTCGACCGCAGGCAAAGCCTTCGACGGGCAGCGTTTGCTGTTCCTGTTCGCGCTGGTGATGATCGTGGTCGGAGTGCTCATGCTTCGCCGCCGCAACCAGCAGGGGGACGCGGACGCCCAATGCAATCGGGAAAATGCTCCCAAAGTTCTCGGCTACGGCCTCGGCACGGGCGGCTTTTCGGGCTTTTTCGGCATCGGGGGCGGCTTCCTGATCGTCCCAGGCCTGGTCGCTTCGACCGGCATGCCGATGATCAATGCCGTTGGAACCAGCCTTGTCGCGGTCACGGCCTTCGGGCTCACCACCGCCGCCAACTACGCCTTTTCGGGCCTCATCGACTGGGCACTTGCCGGAGCCTTTATCGCTGGAGGGTTGCTTGGCAGCCTTGCGGGCGCGCGCGCAGCAAAGCGGCTGTCCGGTTCCGGTCAACTCGGTACGATCTTCGCAGCGCTGATATTCTTGGTTGCGGCCTACATGCTCTGGAAAAGCGGAGCCGAGGCCTTCTGATTGAAGCCGAGGGCGTCGTATCTCGAACAAGCGAATGGTGGAGCACTGCTCCATCCCCTTTCCACCCTTTGCGGGCGTTTAAGGGTGGCTCGTCGGGATTGGCCGAGCCGTAGCCGGTGCCGGCTGCCAGCCGCTCGGGCCCGATCCCGAACCGCTCCTGAGTGCGCTCGAGCATGACCCGCTGCGCCGTCACCTCTGCCTGGCGCCGCGGGACAAAAAGATGGTGCCGGGTAACGGACTCGAACCGTTGACCTACCGCTTACAAGGCGGTTGCTCTACCAGCTGAGCTAACCCGGCGGAGTGCTCCCTATGCTGCAATCGCGGCTCTCGGTCCAGCGAGAGGCACGGGCAGCGGCGTGCTTTGTGTTGCGTTCGGGACGCACTTTCACAGCGACTTTTGAATCACCGTTTTCAACGTCACCGAAGTGAAATATGGCAGGCCTAAGGGGCACCCAGACGCACCGAGCCGATTCTGTTTTGTGCTGTGTAAAGCGCTGACTTCTAGCGAAATTTCCTTTCATGCCGGGGGCATAAATGAACAAGTCGAAACTGCTTGCCGCGGCCGCGATCTTTGCGGCTCCGATTCCCGCTGCTCATGCGCAGCAGATCACCTCGTCGATCGAGGGTGTCGTTACCGACGAAGCGGGCGCCCCGCTCTCAGGCGCCTCGGTCACGATCACCGATACGCGCACCGGTGCCACGCGCACGGTCCAGACGGGCAGTTCGGGTACGTTCAATGCCCTCGGCCTGACCGTCGGCGGTCCCTACACGGTGACGGCGGAGACGGGCGGCTATCAGGGCCAGACCGTGAACGACATCATCACCAGCCTCGCGGGTGCGACCTCGCTGCGGTTCAACCTCAGCGCCGCCGCGGCAGGCGAAGACGGCGGCACCATCGTGGTCACCGGCCAACGCGCGAATGTGCAGCTGCGCAACATCGGCCCGGGCACCGCCTTCGGCACCGCCGTGCTCGACAACGCGCCGAGCTTCAACCGCGACGTGCGCGACATCATCCGCATCGATCCGCGCGTCAGCCTTGACCGCGACGATGGCGGTTCGGGCCAGGACCGCATCTCCTGCCTGGGCGGTAACGATCGCGGCAACGCCTTCACTGTCGATGGCATCAGCCAGGGCGACATTTACGGCCTGAACGATACCGGCTTCTCGTCGCGTTCGTCGACGCCGATCCCCTATGACGCGGTCCGCGAGACGCAGGTCCAGTTCGCGCCGTTCGACGTCGAATATGGCCAGTTTACCGGTTGCGCGATCAATGTGGTCACCCGTTCGGGTTCGAACGAGTTCCATGGCGGCGCGTTCTTCGAATATTCCGACTCCGGAATGCGC
>JBBSLM010000396.1:0-2435 GCA_038255245.1 Sphingomonadales bacterium | reverse complement strand
GCCATGTTCCCTGAAGCGTTCACCGCCGGGATCGCGCAGCGCCGCCAGGAAGTCGCCGCGATCGTCAACCAGCGTTCGGTGCCGACCTTCGAGAACACCGTCGAGGCGCTTGAGCGCTCCGGCAAATTGCTCGATCGCGTCTTCGCCGTCTGGGGGGTGATGACCGGCAACATGACCAATCCGGAATATCAGGCGCTGCAGCGCGAATGGGGACCGCGCCTCTCCGCCGCGTCGGACGAGATCACATTGAACCCGCAACTCTTCCAGCGCGTGAAGACGGTCTATGACAATCGCGCCCGCGCCAATCTGTCGGTCGAGCAGCAGCGTGTCGTCACCCGCCTTTATGAGAGCATGATTCGCCGCGGCGCCAATCTGAATGCCGAGCAGAAGCAGCAGCTCAGCGCCTATAACCAGCAACTCGCGACCCTGTTCGCCAGCTTCAGCGAGAAGGTCCTCGCCGACGAATCGACCTTCATCGCGGTCAGCGAAGCCGACCTTGCCGGCGTCCCCGCCGACGTGAAAGCTGCCGCCGCCGCTGCCGCGCGCGAGAAGAATCTTCCGGCCGGCCAATTTGCGATCATCAACACCCGTTCGGCGGTCGATCCGGTCCTGACCTTCGCCGACAATCGTGCGCTGCGGGAACGCGTCTACAATGCGTTCATCAACCGTGGCGACAATGGTGACGCGAACGACACCAACCAGGTGATCGCCGAAATCACCCGTGTCCGCGCCGAGCGCGCCCGGCTGCTCGGCTATCCGACCCACGCCCATTGGCGGATGCAGGACACGATGGCCGGCACGCCGGAGCGCGCCAACGATCTGATGAATCGCGTCTGGCCCGCCGCGGTTGCGCGCGTGCGCCAGGAAGTCGCCGAGCAGCAGCAGATCGCCAGTCGCGGCGGCCAGCAGATCACGATCGAGCCGTGGGATTATCGTTATTATATGGAGAAGATCCGCAACGAGCGGTTCAATCTCAGCCAGGACGAGCTGAAGCCCTATTTCGAGCTGAACAACATGACCCAGGGCATGTTCTACATGGCCCAGCAGCTCTACGGCTTCACCTTCCGCGAAATCACCGGCACGGTGCCGACCTGGCATCCCGACATCAAGGTGTGGGAAGTCAGCCGGGGCGGCCAGGTCGTCGGCGCTTTCTACCAGGACAATTTCGCGCGCGCCGGCAAGCGCTCTGGCGCCTGGGCGACCACTTATCGCAGCCGCTCCGGCCTCACCGGCGACCGGCTGGTGCTCGGTTCGAACAACAACAATTTCGCCAAGCCGGAGGCGGGCCAGCCGGCTCTGCTGAGCCTGGATGACGCGGAAACGCTTTTCCATGAGTTTGGCCACGCCATCCATTATTTCCTGTCGGATGTGCGCTATCCGAGCCTCGGCGGCACGCCGCGCGACTTCGTGGAATATCCCAGCCAGGTGCATGAGAATTGGCTGCTGACGCCGCAAATCCTCAGCCGCTTCGCCAGGCATTATCGTACCGGCGAGCCGATGCCGCAGGCGCTGATCGACCGCATTCAGGAGAGCAGCACCTTCAACCAGGGCTTCGCCACGGTCGAATATCTGTCCTCGGCCTTGGTCGACATGGAGATGCACAATCGCCCGAACGGCGTCGCCGATCCGGATGCGTTCGAGCGTGAGACTTTGACTCGCCTCGGCATGCCGCGCGAACTGGTGATGCGGCACCGCCTGCCGCAGTTCAATCACCTCTTTTCGTCCGACGCTTACTCGGCCGGCTATTATTCCTACCTCTGGTCGGAAACGATGGACGCCGACACCTGGGCGGCGTTCGAGGAGACCGGCAATGTCTGGGATCCGGCGACCGCGCGCCGCTTCGCCGACATCCTGCTCTCCACGGGCAACGTCACCGACCGCGCCGAGGCCTACCGCCTCTTCCGTGGCCGCGATCCGGAAGTGGATGCCTTGCTCAGAAAGCGCGGCTTCCCGACCGGCGCGCAGCCCGCCCCCGGCGGTCAGCCCCCGGCCGGAGAGCGCGGCCGCTAGGGCGGGCCTCAATTAGCGATGTGCCTGCGAAGCCCCTCCCCCATGTGGGGAGGATGAGCAGGTCGCCATGTCCCCCGGACATGGCTTCGGATCGCGGGGCGATCCGAACCTGCTCATGGGGTGGGGGCGCGAGCCGTCTGGCTCGCAGAAGAGTCTTTTCGGCCGCAGACGCGGCCGGGCCCCCTCCCGCATCGGGTGAACAGCGCCCCGCGCTGTTCAGGCCATGCCGGGGCCATGGCCGACCCGAAGCGCCTCCCCACAAGGGGGAGGGCTGAGAAGCCCGGACCTTAGCCGCGCTCGCCCTGCGGCGGTGCCGACCTACGCGCCGGCACAGCCATGCCGGTGAAATGCGCGATGAAGGCGTACATGTCGCTATATTCCTCGATCTGCTTGTCGGTCGGCTTGCCCGAGCCGTGGCCGGCGCG
>JBBSLM010000395.1:0-2465 GCA_038255245.1 Sphingomonadales bacterium | reverse complement strand
GCTGATCCGCACGCCCTTGCTCGGGCGCGGCGGCAATATCGGCGTGCTGACGATCGCGGGCGATATCGTCGACGGCGAGGCGGGGCCGGGCACGGCGGGAGCCGAAACGATCGTGCAGGCGCTGGAGGCGGGGCTGCGCGATCACAGGCTCGGCGCTCTGGTGGTGCGGATCGATTCGCCGGGCGGATCGGCGATCGCGTCCGAGCGCATCCGCCAGGCGATCGTGAATGTGCGCGCCCGCGGCCTGCCGGTGATGATCTCGATGGGATCGGTCGCGGCCAGCGGCGGCTATTGGATCGCGACCGGGGGCGAGCACATCTTCGCCGAGCCGAGCACGATCACCGGATCGATCGGCGTGTTCGGCGTGCTGCCGAGCTTCGAGGGGGCGCTGCGCAATCTCAATATCGGCGCGGACGGCATCCGCACAACGCCTTTGTCGGGCGAGCCGGATATCCTGCGCGGGCCGTCGGACGAGGCGAACCGCTTCCTGCAGATGGGCGTGGAGGGCACCTATCGGCGCTTCCTCGGCCTCGTCTCGGATGCGCGGCGGCTGCCGGTGGAGCGGGTCGACGAAATCGCGCAGGGCCGGGTGTGGGACGGCGGCACGGCGCGGCAATTGGGCCTGGTCGACCAGTTCGGCAGCCTGGAGGATGCGATTCGCGCGGCCGCCGAGCGCGCGCAGATTGCGGAAGGCGACATTCAGCCGGTCTATCTGGAGCCGCAATCGGACTGGGTGACGCGCTGGTTCGGCGGCATGGCGCAGGCCCGCACGACCGTGTCCCCCGACCCGTTCGCGCGGCTGGCGCGGCGGCCGCAGGGGCTGATCCGCCGGGCGCTGGACGAAGCGGAATTGCTGCTTGGCGGATCGGCGATCCAGGCCCGCTGCCTGGAATGCCCGCCCAGCTATGACTGGCCGGGTGATCGCCAGAGTGGCGGCGCGCTGGGGCTCCTCCTGCGGCTGGTCAACCGCTAACGGGCCGCCGCCGGCCGCGCCGCCCAGTCGACCGGGCCGGTGACGAAGCGGGCGCGGAGTTGTTCGAGGCTGGTGCGATTGCCTTCGCGGAAGAAGCCCAGCAGCGTTTCGCCCGCCACGCCGGCCGGATAGCCCACGCCCGACAAGCGGACACGGGTGCCGGCGCCTTCCGGCATCAGCTCGAACAGGCTGACGATCTGCCTGTAGTCCTCGGCATGGGGGAATCCGGCAGGTGTCTGGACGGTGCGGAAGACGATCAGGCGATCGGGTAAGCGGACCAGGAATTCCTGGCGGATGTTGGCCGCGTCGCCCGGCTGCGGATCGGCGCTGTAGCTGGTTTCGAGAAGGTTCGAATTGGCCGGATCGGTCCAGGCGTGCGGGACGGCCCAGCTCTTCCAGCCGTCAGCGGTGGCGAGGGCGGCGAACACCTGGGCGGCGGGCGCGGGCACGACCAGTTCGTGAACGAGCGTTCTGCGGCCATCGGGAGCAGTAATGCTGAGCACGCGCACTGGCGCTGTTGTCATGCGGGTGTAGCGGGTGGTGCGGTTGTGAGCGGCGGCGGCTGACGTATCGATCGCGTCATAGGCATCGCCGCCGACCCGCAGCCAGCGAGAGGCGACCGAGACCCGGCTGCTGCCCGTGCCATATTCGGCGCGGCCGAAATCGAGGCCGCCGTCGATGGGGCGAACATGACCCCGACCGACCTCCGCGCCGCCGCTGGAATAAACGAAGGCCGCGGCATTTGCCGTCGCGTCCCAGCTGTAGGTTGTTTCGCCCGAGTAGATTGTTTCGCCGCCCCGGATCACGTCGTGGCGATCGCGGACGCGGCCGCCCTCGATCGTGTCAAAGCAATGGACATTGTCAACGTCCGGCTGGATTTCGCCCTGCCAACAATGACCGACGAGGAAGGCGAGGGGTTCGAGCAGCGGCGCTGGCGCCGGCGCGGCCTGGGCGGCGACGAGAAGGCTGAGGGCGAGGAACATCGGCGCTTCTCCGTTCAGGCGGCCTGTGGGACAGATGCGGCCATCAGCAGATCGACATGGGCGCGCAGTATCGTGACCCCGCGGTCGAAATAGCCGACATTGCGGTGGGTGCGGGCCTGCATCACGCCGCCTTCCATCACGGTGAGGGTGAATTCGGCGAGCGCCTGGAAGTCCGTGCCGGGGCGAAAACGGTCGGCGGCTTGTTCGTAGCAGGCGCGCACCGCCGCGACCCAATTGGCGAAATTCTGGGCCAGCCGCTCGCGCACCGCCGGGTCCGCCTCGTGCAGTTCCAGCGCGAGGCTGCCGATCGGGCAGCCATAGGTGCAGTCGGTCTCGACGATCAGGCCGCGATAAAGCGCCAGCAGTTTGAACACGCGCTCGACCGGGTCCGACTCCTGCCCCCAGGCGGGCTGCAACAGCATCGCGTCGATGCCGTCGCGATAGGCGTCGAGCACGGCGAGCAGCACGTCCTGCTTGCCGGGGAAGAAATGATAGAGGCTGCCGCTGTT
>JBBSLM010000394.1:0-2469 GCA_038255245.1 Sphingomonadales bacterium | reverse complement strand
TTGGTCTGGTATATGGACTTTGACGTCCGCACCGTCGGCGACATGGGCGCCCTTCCCTCGGCGCTTCCTTCGTGGTGGATCCCCGACGTTCCGTTCACGCTCGAAACCCTCCAGATCATCCTCCCCTTTTCGGCGACGATGGCCGCCGTCGGCCTGCTCGAATCGATGATGACCGCGCAAATCGTCGATGATCTGACCGACACCGGGTCGAACAAGCAGCGCGAGATGAAGGGCCAGGGCATCGCCAATTTCTTCACCGGCTTCCTCGGCGGCATGGGCGGCTGTGCGATGATCGGCCAGTCGGTGATTAACGTGAAATCGGGCGGGCTGACGCGGCTGTCGACGATGGTGTCCGGGGTGTTCCTGCTGTTCCTGCTGCTCGTGCTTGGGCCGGTCGTCGCGATCATTCCGATGGCGGCGCTGGTGGCGGTGATGATCATGGTGTCGATCGGCACGTTCAGCTGGCGATCGATCACCGATGTGCGACGCCACCCCTGGCAATCGTCGCTGGTGATGCTGGTGACCGTCGTCATCACCGTCTGGTCACACGATCTGGCGCAGGGCGTGCTGGCGGGCGTGATCCTGTCGGGGCTGTTCTTCGCCAGCAAGGTCAAGCGGATGTTCACTGTGGCCTCCGAACTTTCGGCCGACGGGACCGCGCGCACCTACGTGCTATCGGGGCAGGTGTTCTTCGCCTCGTCCGACAGCTTCGCCGAGGCATTCGATTTCAAGGAAGTGCTCGACCGCGTCGTGATCGACGTGTCGGACGCGCATTTCTGGGACATTTCGGCGATCGGTACGCTCGACAAGGCGATCCTCAAGTTCCGCCGCGAAGGCACCGCCGTCGAAGTGATCGGGCTGAACGAGGCCAGCGCCTCGATGGTCCAGCGTTTCGCGGTCCACGACAAGCCGGGTGCCGAAGCGCAACCCGGCGGCCATTGATAGGAGAATGGATATGCAGAACGTCCTCGCCTGTATCGATGCGTCGAGCTACGCCAACGTCGTCTGCGACCTTGCCGCATGGGCCGCCAAGCGGCTCGAAATGCCGGTCGAACTGCTCCATGTCGTCCAGCGCAAGGAAGCGGTCGCTGCGCGCCACGATCTGTCCGGCGCGATCGGCCTGGGCGCCAAGACCGACCTGATGGAAGAACTGGTGCGGCTGGAAGAGGCCGACGCGCGGCTTCAGATCGAGCGCGGCCGGGCCTTGCTGGCGGCTGGCCAGGCCCGGCTGCAGGAAAGCGGCGTCGTCGACGTTCAGATCCTGCATCGCCATGGCGGCATCGTCGAGACCATCCTCGAGCGAGAGACGGACGCGCGCGTCATCGTGATCGGCAAGCGCGGCGCGAGCCATGAGTTTGCGGCCGACCATATCGGCTCGAAGATCGAGCGGGTGGTGCGCGCGAGCAACAAGCCGCTCATAATCGCGAGCCGCGACGCCGAAGCACCGCGATCGATCGTGTTCGCCTATGATGCCGGTCCGGCGGCGGGTCGCGCCCTGGAACGCCTGGTCAACTCGCCGCTGTTTGCCGGGATGCCCGTTCACATCGTCATGGCCGACATCGAGAATGATGTGCACCGCCTCGCACTCGACGGTGCCGTGGCGCAGCTGCGGGCCGGCCACCAAGTCTCCTCGACCCTGAGGAAGGGCAAGCCCGAACAGATCATCTCGGACATTGTCTCGCAAACGCCCGGGGCGTTGCTGGTGATGGGCGCTTACGGCCATTCGCCGCTGCGCACCCTGATCGTCGGCAGCACGACCACCACGATGATCCGCATTGTGAAAGCGCCGATATTGCTGGTGCGGTGACATGAGGCGCGATGTCGAGGAAATCCGGCGCAGGCTGGAGCTGGCGCGTCAGGCCCTGATCGACGAGGATGGGCTCGCGGCGGCGGGGCGGTCGCCAGTGACGCTGGATCAGGAAAGCGTCGGCAGGCTTTCAGGAGCCGCCGCAGGCGTCACCACAAATGGTGGCGCCGGCTTCACCGTCCTCAGAAGAACTGCTTGCGCAGCGAGATCGTGAAGCTGCGACCGACCGGGTCGAGCAGGAAGGGTTGGTAGTTGACCGGCGTGTTGCCCGTCGCATCGCGAACCTCGACGCGCTGATCGAAGAGGTTGTCGATGTTGAGGCTCACCCGCGTGCCGCGGAAGAAGGGCATTGCGCGGACCAGATCGCGCTGCTGGCCGAGATTGGCGAACAGGCGCAGGTTCACGTTCATCTGCGGCGAGAAGTCGAGGTCGCTGCCGTTGACGCCCCTGACGGTCGTGCCGCTCTGCCAATTGATCTCGGCCCGAGCGCCCATCCCATTGCGGAACAGGCCGGCGCGCGCTTCGATCTGGTGCTGGGGCGTGCCGCCGCCACTGCCGGCCGCTGAGCCGTCGAGGAAGTCGAGCTCCGGCCCGCCCTGACGGATCAGCACGCGGTCCTCGAGCCGCCAGGTGTGGAACAGGCTGAACTGCATGCGGCCGCC
>JBBSLM010000393.1:0-2474 GCA_038255245.1 Sphingomonadales bacterium | reverse complement strand
GCCGACCCCGCATTCGCCGATCGGCCTGCGCCTGCCGGAAGGCTTCCGGGTCGATCAGCATGCGGCGTGGCAGTCCGGGCTCGTCGAGGTGCAGGATGAGGGGAGCCAGCTGCTCGCCTTCGCCTGCGCCGCCAAGCCGGGCGAGCTCGTGGTCGATCTGTGCGCGGGCGCTGGCGGCAAGACGCTCGCGCTCGCCGCGGAAATGTCCGATCAGGGCAGCCTGATCGCCGCCGACACCGATCGCGGCCGTTTGTCGCGCATGCCGCCGCGCCTGGCCCGCGCTTGTGTCTCGATCGTCACGCCAAGATTGCTCAATCCGGGGCAGGAGCGTGTGGCGCTCCACGACCTCGCCGGCACCTGCGACCTCGTTCTTGTCGATGCCCCCTGCTCGGGCAGCGGCACCTGGCGGCGCAACCCGGAAACGCGCTGGCGGCTGACGCCGGAACGGCTCGACCGGCTGGTCGCGCTGCAGTCAGAGCTGCTCGACATCGGTGCGGGACTGCTGAAGCCCGGCGGCCGCCTGGTCTACGCGGTCTGCTCCATGCTGGCGCGTGAGGGCAGGGGGCAGGCTGCTGCCTTCACCGCGCGTTCAGCGTGCAAGGCCCAGCCCGTGCCGATGGATGCGGGACGCGACGCGGGAACCGGCCGGCTGTTAAGCCCGGCCGTCGATGGCACGGACGGCTTTTTCGTCGCCTGCTGGTCGGCCCCATGCTAGCGCGGTCCGCAATATGCCGAAGGAGTTGCTCATGCGTCTGACCCCAATCGCCATCGCCGCCGCGATCGTCGTCGGCACGATGGCCAGCGCCGGCCACGGCCAGCGCCCGGACGCACAGATCGACGCCCGCTCCGCCGCGATGGCGCAGCAGGCGCAGGCCGCGCTCACCGCCGGCCGCCACGACGAAGCGACCGACTTGTATGAGACGGCGCTGGCGGTGGATCCGCGCAACCGCGACGCCTATCTCGGCCTCGCCCGCGTCGCGCAGGCGCAGCGCCTGCCCGGCAAGGCGATCCGCCTTTATCAGGACGCGCTCAGCATCGAGCCGAACGACCTGAACGCACTGGCAGGGCAGGGCGAAGCTTATGTGCAGCGCGGCGCCGTCGACCGTGCCCGCCGCAACCTTACCCGCGTCCAGGAATTGTGCGGCCGCGGCGCCTGCCCGCAGGCGACCAGCCTTGCCGCCGTGATCCAGCGCGGGCCCCCGGTCGAGGCCGCACAGGCCAATCCGCCGGCCGTGCCGACACCTGCGCCGACGACGCCGACGGAGCAGCCAGCAGCGCCGCAGCCGACCACGCCTCAGCCTAACTGAGCAAGCGCGCGACCGCGACGAACTCCGCGACGCTGAGCGTTTCGGCGCGGCGTTCCGGGTCGATCCCGAGCGTGTCGAGCGCCTCCAGCGCCCCCGGCATCGCCGCAACCGAGCGCCGCAGCATTTTGCGCCTCTGCCCGAAGGCCGCGGCCGTCAGCTGCTCCAGCACCGCCGCCCTGACGCCCTCCGGCTGGCTGTCCGGGGTGAGATGCACCACCGCCGACATCACTTTGGGCGGTGGCACGAAGGCCGAGCGATGCACTTTCATCGCCAGCACCGCTTTGCTCCGCCACTGCGCCAGCACCGCCAGTCGCCCGTAGGCGCCGGTGTCGGGTTGCGCGACGATCCGCTGAGCGACCTCGAACTGGAACATCAGGGTAAGCGACCGCCACCAGGGCGGCCAGGTCTCCCCGCCAAGCCAGCGCACGAACAGGGCCGTGCCGACATTATAAGGCAGGTTCGCGACGACATGCGCGCCGGGCACGATCGCCGCCTCATTGACCGTCAGCGCATCGCCCTCGATCACATTCAACGCGCCGGGAAAGGCCGCGTCCAGTTCGGCGAGGGCAGGGTGGCAGCGCCGGTCGCGCTCGACCGCGACCACCTTCGCGCCCGCCCGCAGCAGGGCGCGGGTCAGTCCGCCCGGACCGGGCCCGACCTCATAGACAATTTCACCCGCCAGCGGCCCGGGCACGCGCGCGATCCGGCCCAGCAATTGTTCGTCGAGCAGGAAATTTTGCCCCAGCGCCTTGGATGCGCTCAGGCCATGGCGGGCGATAACCTCGCGCAGAGGAGGCAGGTCCGCACCGGCCGTCACGCGGCCAGACGCACCGCGCACTCGCCGGCGGTGCGGATCGCCGCGATCATCGCGCCCGGAAGCGCCAGATCCTTGCCCGCGATGTCGAACGCCGTGCCGTGATCGGGCGACGTCCGCACGATCGGCAGGCCGAGCGTGATGTTGATCCCGTCGTCGAAATGCAGTGTCTTCAGTGGGATCAGCGCCTGATCGTGATACATGCACAGGGCCAAATCATATTCGGCGCGCCTGCGGGCATGGAACATCACGTCCGGCGCCAGCGGGCCGATCAGGTCATAGCCTTCCTTGGCCAGCCGCTCCATCGCCGGGATGATCGTGTCGATCTCCTCGCGGCCCAGATTGCCGTCTTC
>JBBSLM010000392.1:0-2477 GCA_038255245.1 Sphingomonadales bacterium | reverse complement strand
GGCTTCCTCGACCTGAAGGCGCCGGCTCAGTTTCGCCAGGAAGACGTGTTGCTGCTGGAGCCAGCTTTCAGTGGCGTCACGCATATGCTCGTCGCCGGCCACGTTCAGGAAGCGGTCGGACGCTTGCGCGCGGGCGATGGTTTCTATCAGGGCATCGCGAACGGAGTTCAGCCACTCGAGACGCGCGTCAATTTGGTCAGGCATACTTTGCTGGTGCATCATCCGCCCGCCTTGCCTCATTTCGTCGAACGATCGCAATGGGTTAGATGCGCGATAAGGCTGCAAGGAGCGAGATTCTGTGGCTCTGGTGACACGCCAATCCCTGCAATGGGTCGAAAGCCGACGACGCCTTCAAATCGGCACCACATGCCGATGGTGCCAGGCGAAGATCGCCGCCGCGCCGCGGTGGGGGCTCCAACCTTCCGCCAGCGCGCGGGTCTGCTTTTCGTTCGGGCTTTCTTCGAGGCCTAGAATGCGGCCGATCTCGATGCGGACCGCCAGGTCACCGGCCGGCCAGATGTCGAGCCGGCCTTCGGCGAACAGCAGATAGATTTCCGCTGACCAGCGGCCGATGCCCTTCACCCGCACCATCTGCGCGATCGCTTCCTCATCATCGTCCGGCAGGTTTTCGAGATCGAGGCGCCCGGACAGCACTTCTTCCGCCAGGCTCTTGGCGTAGGAGACTTTGCTCCAGGACAGGCCGGCGTCGCGCAGGGCCTGGTCGCTGACCGCGAGCAATCGCGCCGGATCGTCCGCGCCGCTCGCGGCCGCATCGACCCGCGCCCAGATCGCCGCCGCCGCCTTGATGCTGACCTGCTGACCGACGATGGCGCGGATCAACGTGACATAGCCGCGTTCGCCGCGGCGGGGCTCGGGATAGCCGATCCGCGCGAGCGCCGTCGCGAAACCCGGCTCGATCAGGCCCAGCGCGTCGATCGATGCGCGCAATTGATCAGTCTGGATGCCCATATGCGCTCCTTGCCCTCGGCCCGTGCCGCTAGCATAGACCGCGCGTCCCCCCTCCACATTCTTGCCTTCAAAGGATCCGCATGCCCCGCCTCATCGTGACCGACCGCGCCGGCAATGAACATGAGATCGACGCGCGCGCCGGCTGGAGCGTGATGGAATGTATCCGCGAGGCCGGCATGGACGAGCTGCTGGCGCTGTGTGGCGGCTGCTGCTCCTGCGCGACCTGCCACGTCCATGTCGATGCGGAGGATTTCGACCGCGTGAAATCGCGCGGCGCGGACGAGGAGGATCTGCTCGACACGTCGGACCACAAGGAGCCGACGAGCCGGCTGTCGTGTCAAGTCTTGATGACCAACGAACTGGACGGCCTGCGCGTGACGATCGCGCCGGAGGATTAAAGGTATTCTTGGGCGTCGCTGCGCGCCGCAAGCCGCAAAGACGCAAGATCAGAAAGGGTGCCTGGCGC
The DNA here is from genome assembly GCA_038255245.1 of Sphingomonadales bacterium. Classification (GTDB taxonomy): domain Bacteria; phylum Pseudomonadota; class Alphaproteobacteria; order Sphingomonadales; family Sphingomonadaceae; genus Allosphingosinicella. The sequence goes on along the minus strand of JBBSLM010000392.1, from coordinate 1,042 downwards.
GAAGCGCCCTGGAATCAGATGATTGGCGCTGCGCGCCGGGGTTTCGCGCCTGTCCTTTGCGTCTTCGCGGCTTGCGGAGCGGAGCGAAGCCCCAAAAACTCTTCTTACGTCGCTGCCATCCGCGCCGCATACAGCGCGATCGCCGCGGCGTTGGAGACGTTAAGGCTCTCCATCCGCTCGCTGATCGGCAGCCGCGCGACCGCGTCGCAATGGGCGAGCGTGTTCTGGCGCATGCCTTCGCCTTCCGCGCCGAGCACCAGGGCCACGCGCTGCGGGCCGAGCGCTTCGGCCAGCGTCATCTGCGTGTCCCCGGCCAGCCCGATCCGCCAGAAACCCGCTTCCGCAATCTCGTCGAGCGCGCGCGCCAAATTGACGACGCGCACCCACGGCACCGTCTCCAGCGCCCCGCTCGCGGCCTTCGCCAGCGCGCCCGATTCGGGCGGCGCGTGCCGGTCCTGCGTGACGATCCCGAGCGCGTCGAACGCCGCCGCCGAACGCATGATCGCGCCGACATTGTGCGGGTCGGTCACCTGGTCGAGCACCAGCAACGGCCGGCCGTCCTCGGCCTGGTCGAGCAGTTCGGCCAGCAGGATGTCCTCCAGCCGCTCGACTTCCGCCACCATCCCCTGATGCGGCGCGTCGCCCGGCACCAGCCGGGCCAGATCGGCGACATCCGCATAGCTGATCTGGATGTCCTTGGGCGGTTGCAAGAACTCCGCGGCCTCGCGCGTCACCCACAGCCGCGCGACCCGCCGCTCCGGATTGTCGAGCGCGGCCGCGACCGCGTGCTTGCCCCAGAAGCGGGGGCGGTTCTCGGGCTTGGTCGCCTGGCGGGCTTTTCTGCGCATCAATCCTCCGCCGGATATTCGAACGGATCGGTCGGACGCGGCTGCTGCGGCACCGGCTGGCGGGGCAGCGGCTCGTCGCGATTGGCGGCATTCAGCAGGAAGGTCGCCATGATCACCGCGGCCTGACGCAGATCTTCGGCGCGCATATGCTCGTACGTGTCGATGCTCGAATGGTGCAGCCGCGCGCTGTAATC
>JBBSLM010000391.1:0-2504 GCA_038255245.1 Sphingomonadales bacterium | reverse complement strand
GATGCGGGCGCCCTTGCCTTCGAACCAGGCTTTCGCGGCGTGGATGTCGGGCACTTCGTAGCAAAGGTGATGCTGGCCCCCGAGCGGGTTCTTTTCCAGGAACTTCACGATCGGCGAGTCCGCGCCCAGCGGCTCGATCAGTTCGATCTGGCTGTTGGGGGTATCGACGAAGCAGACGCGTACGCCTTGCGCCGGCAGGTCGAACGGCACGCCGATCACAGTCGCGCCCAGCAGGTCGCGATAGCTGGCGATGCTGTCCTCGATCGACGGCGTGGCGATGCCGACATGGTTCAGGCGGCCGAGTTTCATTCGCAATTCCTCAACTGGCGCACTCCGGCACCGCGTCCGTTTCGGGCTGGTAGGTCTCGCCGCGCAGCACGTAGCGGCGGGTGAATTCGCAGGTGCCGGTATAGACCACTTCGAAACCCTGATCCTTCACGACGTTGCGGATTTCGCCTTCATAGCCGGTGGCGCTGTCGTCACCGACCGCGCCGCTATTGTCGTAGCCCAGGTCGATGGTGGAATCGACCGGGCCGGTGGGACGCAGTTCGACCAAATGGGCGAACAGGCTGGTATTGCCCTGGCCGGTATAGCCGCCCTCATAATAGATGGCTGGATAGGTCGTGAAATTGTCGACGATAGTCCAGCCTTCCGGCGCGCTGCCCCAGCTCGATCCGGGCGCGGCCTCCGGATGGCGGGAGGCGACTTCGAAGCCGCTGCCGGTATCGCTCAGATAATAGACGCCGACATAGCCGGCGCAGACGTGGCAGCCATCGGGCAGGCTGCTTTCGGTCAGCAGCACCGGGCCGAAACTGGTCCAGAGCAGGCGCGCCGCGCGTTCCGTGCCGCCTTCGCCACCGAGATCGCGTGGCACCGGGCCGTCGCGGCCGAAGACGGCGCGGAAGGCGGCGGCGAGCTGCTCCGCCTCGGGCCGGTCGCGCATGCTTGGGGTTCCTGGCGCCGCGGCAGGGGCGGGGGCGGGCGTGTTCCCCTGTTCGCCGTTGCTGACCGCCGCAACGTTCTGCTCGTCCCGTCCGGCGACGAGAAAATAGACGAGCACCGCGATGGCGATCGCCGCGACCGGGGCGACGATCAGCCAGGGATTGAACCGGCGCGGGCCTGCCGGCGGATGCGGGGGGAGGGGCGGGTGCGGTTCGACCGGGGGCGATGGCGCGATGGGCGGCGGCGTGGATTGCGCGAGATTCGCCGCCTCAAGCTCGAACTCCGCGTCCGTCAACGCGCCGCTGGCATGCAGCGTGCGCAGCCGCTCGAGCTGCCGTTCCCGTTCGTCCACCTACCCCCCTCCGTGCTGATCGGGGGCGAGCCTATCCGAGGCAAAAGGCAGAGTCGATCAAGCGAATGGAGGCGTGGTCAAGCCAGCCCAGCTCCAGACTGCCGTCACCCAGAGGTTGTTCACGCTTTACATGGACACGCGCCTGTCCCTTCGCATCGGGCTCGGCGCGACCCTCCACCGCGTTGACAAGGTCCGGCATGACGAGAGCGTTCGATGATCCAAATCTTGCATGATTTCCCTGGAATGCCGCTGGGTCAGCGTGAGTATGCTTCGACACCCGTCTCGCGCGCGAGGTCGTTGAGCTGCTGCTCAAGGACGCTTAGGCAGTCCTCCTGTTCGGTATGTCCGAAGCCTCGTTCCGTTAGCAGATGGTCGGTGAAGCTCACCACAACCGAGTCGCCGTGGACCAGGTGATAGTCACTGCGATGCAAGCCAGCGGGTGGGTTCTCGCGGACTTCGCTGAACCCGGGACCGTAGCGTAGATCGAACCCAGGCACGCTCTCGAAGGGTGTCAGGCGGGACGGATTGCCAGTGCTTCGCGAACGCGTCTCTGCTTCGGGCCGTGCGCCAGCAAGCCATTCGCGCCAGAGCTGCGGATGCTTCACCTCTACCCTTGCCTCGTCACGACAAATTGCCTCGAAGTCAGCACTTGTGGGTTTGCCGCAAGACGCCAGAATGGTCGCCGCGGCTACAAGCGCCCCCGCTCTAAAGCGGGATATTGTCGTGCTTCTTCCAGGGGTTCTCCAGCTGCTTGTTCCGCAGCTTCCGTAACCCCAGCGCGATCCGTCGCCGCGTGGAGTGCGGCATGATGACTTCGTCGATGAAGCCCTTGCTCGCCGCCACGAAGGGGTTGGCGAAGCGCTGCTCATAGTCCTGGGTGCGCGCGGCGATCGCTTCGGCGTCGCCGATGTCCTTGCGGAAGATGATTTCGACCGCGCCCTTGGCGCCCATCACCGCGATCTCGGCGGTTGGCCAGGCGTAGTTGAGGTCGCCGCGCAGATGCTTGGACGCCATCACGTCGTAGGCGCCGCCATAGGCCTTGCGGGTGATCACGGTGATCTTCGGCACGGTCGCCTCGGCATAAGCGAAGAGCAATTTCGCGCCATGCTTGATGATGCCTCCATGCTCTTGGCTCGTGCCGGGGAGGAAGCCGGGGACGTCGACGAAGGTCAGGATCGGGATGTCGAAAGCGTCGCAGAAGCGCACGAAG
>JBBSLM010000390.1:0-2518 GCA_038255245.1 Sphingomonadales bacterium | reverse complement strand
GGATCGACGCCATGAATCGCGGCATGGACGGGGTCAGCCCGCTCGCCTCGGTCGACATCCCCTCGCTGGAGGGGAAGGTCAGTCCCGAGGAGTGGAAGGTCCGCGTCGATCTGGCCGCCGCTTACCGCATGGTCGCGCATTATGGCTGGGACGATCTGATCTTCACGCACCTGTCGGCGCGCGTGCCGGGGCCGGAGCATCATTTCCTCCTGAACCCCTATAATCTGATGTTCGAGGAAGTGACCGCCTCGTCGCTGGTCAAGGTCGATGCGCAGGGCATGCCGGTCGAGCCGACCCCGTTCATCACCAACCCGGCCGGCTTCGTCATCCACTCCGCTTTGCATATGGGCCGCGAGGATGCGGCGGCGGTGATGCATCTGCACACCCCGCACGGCCAGGCGGTGTCGGCCCATGCCGAAGGCCTGCTGCCGCTGACCCAGACCGCGATGCTGATCCGGCACGAAATCGGCTTCCACGATTATGAGGGCGTCGCGGTCGACCTGGCCGAGCGCGAGCGGCTGGTCGCGGATCTGGGCGACAAGAACCTCATGCTGCTGCGCAATCACGGCACGCTCGCGATCGGCGGCACCGTCGGCGAATGCTTTATCAAGCTCTATTATTTCGAGCGCGCCTGCCAAGCCCAGGTGATGGCGCTGAGCGCCGGCGAGGGCAATCTCAACAACCCGCCTCAGGGCGCGCCGGAAGTGACGGCGGAGCAGGGCGCGGCGGGGCTGAAAATCGTGGCGAACGTACTGGCGTGGCCGGCCCTGTTGCGGAAGGCGTACCGGCTCGATCCGGGGTTCGCGACTTAAGGCTACTGATCCCGGAGAAACCTCACGTGCACCCGCCGGTTGTCGGGCTCGGGCACTCCGTCGTCTGTAACAATTACCGGGTGTGTTTCCCCATACGCTTCGATCCCCAATAGGATCGCAGGATAAGATTTACTGACAAGATAGTCTCGAACCACCATCGCCCTCCGGCGCGAGAGCGACAAATTGTGGGCGGACGAACCTGACCGGTCAGCGTGACCCTCGATGATAGCGCGCGGCGTCCGTGGCCAATCAGGCCGTCTCGGCGGAAAGTTGCTACTCGGCGGGACGCCGGTTGCGTCATACGCCACCATGTCCAAGGTTCGCCGACCTCGTTCTGACAGCTCAACGCTGTCCAGTTCGAAATAGATCATGATTTCTGTCGGACTTGTCAAAGCTATCGCAAAGGTTGTGGCGAGGATGAGCATGATCTTCTCCGGCCAAATAGTAGATCATCGAGTCAAGCCGCCCGCGCCCCGATCGCTTTCTGCCGCCGCCTTTGCACCGAGGAGCCGATTCCGATCGCCTCGCGATATTTGGCCACCGTACGCCGGGCGATGTCGAAGCCTTCGCCTTTGAGCAGGTCGACCAAGGTGTCGTCGGACAGGATCCGCATCGGGTCTTCGGCCGCACACAAAGCGCGGATGCGGCTCTTGATCGCTTCGGCGGAGACGCCTTCGCCGCCGCCGCCTTCCTCCGTGGCGCTGGTGCGCACGCCGCTGGTGAAGAAATATTTCAGTTCGAACAGGCCGCGGTCGCAGCTGAGATATTTGTTCGAGGTGACGCGGCTGATCGTGGACTCATGCAAGCCGACTTCCTCGGCGATCTGGCGCAGGGTGAGCGGCTTCAGATAAGCGACACCGCCGCGGAAGAAGCCTTCCTGCTGCTTCACGATCTCGGTCGCGACCTTGATGATCGTGCGGGCCCGCTGGTCGAGCGCTTTCATCAGCCAATTGGCGTCGGCCAAGCATTCGGTCAGCCACGCTTTGGATTTCTTGTCCTGCGCGCCGCCGCTGAGCTCCGCATAATAAGTGCGGTTGACGAGCAGTCTGGGCAGGCTGGCGCTGTTCAACTCCACGGCCCAGCCCGCGCCGCGCCGCGCCACGAATACGTCGGGCGCGACCGCGTCCACCCGCGCGTCGCCGCTCTCGAACTTGCAGCCGGGCTTGGGATCATAAGCGCGCAATTCGCGGATCATGTCGGCCAGATCCTCGTCATCGACCTGACAGATGCGCTTCAGCGCGGAAAAATTGCCCTTGGCGAGATAATCGAGATTGGCGATCAGCCGCGCCATGCAGGGATCGTAGCGGTCCGCCTCCTTGGCCTGGATCATGAGGCATTCAGCAAGGTTGCGCGCGGCGATGCCGGGCGGATCGAAGGTCTGGACGAGGCCCAGCGCCCGCTCGACCTCGGCCAGCGGCACGCCGATGCGCTGCGCAAATTCAGCCAGCGCGCCGCTGAGATAGCCCGTCTCGTCGACCATCTCGATCAGCAATTCGGCGATGGCCAGATCAAGACCGGACAGCATCTCACCCGCCTGACGCCGGAGATGATCGTGCAAGCTGTCCCCGGCCGCGGCGAAGGCGTCGAAATCGGGGCCGTCCTCCGGCGCGGCACCATTGCCCGCGCCGCCCATGCCGAGGCCGCCGTCCATACCGCCGCCAAGGCCGATGCGGTCCGCGGCGCTATCCTGATGGAAATCCTCGCCG
>JBBSLM010000389.1:0-2524 GCA_038255245.1 Sphingomonadales bacterium | reverse complement strand
TTCAGATCGCTCTGCCGTTCTTCCGCTCGTCGTAGCGGCGCAGGACTTCGTAGGCGGCCTGGATGGCCTGGAAGCGGATCGCGGCGTCCTTGTCGTCGGGATTGGTGTCCGGGTGATTGGCCTTGGCGAGCCGGCGGTAGGCGATGCGGACGGCGTCGAAATCATCCTCCATTTCGAGCCCGAGCACGTCGAGCGCGCGCATCTCGTCGCGGCTGCGGCTGCCGTCGCCCGGGCCGCCCCAGCCATAATGGCTCGCCTCGGCATAAGCAGAGGCGCCCTGGCGCTCGTCGGCCTCGCGCGCGGCGGCGGCTTCGGCGGTCAGGCCTTCGAAATAATTCCAGTTACGGTTGTATTCGGCCGCGTGCGTTTCGCAGAAATGCCAGCGCTCGGGGCTGTTCGGGGATTTCGGCGCGGGCCGGTCGCCCGGATTGGTGCAGCCGTCACGGTCGCACAGGCGGACCTGCTGCGCCTGACGCTCGCCGCCATAGGCGCGCCAGCGGGGAAAACCCCAATCGTTCGAACGTCCTGAATAGCGTGCCACCGCCGCTCTGTAGGGACACGAAGCGGCGGTGGGAACCTGTCAGATGCCATGCCGTCCGATGGCTGGGGCCTTCACGACCCGGGCGACCCTAAATGTCAGCGGGGCGGCAAGCGATCGCGGATCTCACCGAGGCGATCGAAAACCTTGAAACCGATCATCCACAGTTCGCAAATCAAGCGCCAGAAAAGCGTTCCGAAGACAAGGTAAATTATCGCCCCGAATATCCCCAGAATAGGGGAGAGGAGTGAGAATCTGGCTCCGCTCAGCCCAAAGAACAGCATCGCGACCGAGGTCAGGACGATCATGACCAATCCAATATAATAGACGACCTTGATCAACGTCCCGCCAATGAGTTCGTCGAAGGTGATGAGCCGTCCCAGCACACCTTTCGCCTGATTCTTATAGTCATCGTACGGCGGGCGCGGCGGACCGCCAAAGGGCGGCACATTGTTAGGATCATTCGGATTGCTAGCCATGATTTCCCTCCTCTATCATCACCAACGAGTGACGGCATAGTGGCGGATCGGAACGGCTCCGTAAACATCGCTTGGGCGATAAAATGCCAGAGGGTCTGTAAGCCGGGTTCTGTCCCGCCTGCGCTCAAGCTTCGGCGGGCAAGCCCGCTTGGCTCGGCCGCAGGCATAGGCGGCCATTCCTCTAGGACGCGAATTGCTCCGCGCCTCAAGCAACCAACCCGGGCCACGAGGCGGAAAACCCCATATGCGGCCCCTATTCGGTCTTGCTCCCGGTGGGGTTTGCCGTGCCGTTCCCGTTACCGGCAACGCGGTGGGCTCTTACCCCACCCTTTCGCCCTGGCCCGCCGTCGCCTTCGGCTATGGCGGGCAAGCCCGCTGTAGCTTTAGCGAAAGTGGGTGGTTTGCTTTCTGTGGCACTTTCCCTGACCCCGGATCGAGTCCGGGGCCGCCGGGTGTTACCCGGCACCGTCTTTCCGTGGAGCCCGGACTTTCCTCGCCGCACCGAAATGCGCCGCGGCCGCCCGACCCTCTGGCCCGGACGGGCATAGCCTTTGCGACACCTGTCCACAACTCCACCCCCGTCATTGCGAGCGAAGCGAAGCAATCCATACTGACAGATCAGAGCAATGGATTGCTTCGTCGCCTTCGGCTCCTCGCAATGCCGGAGCCACGCGTCAGTCATCCCCCAGCGGTTTGGGGAGCAGGAGGGCGAGCAGGATCATGCGGCTTTCGGCGTCGATCGTGCCGTCGATCAGTTCGGGGCGGAAGCGGCGCTGGAAGGCCATGGTCGCGGCCATCGGGTCGCTGACGTCATAGCCGAACCGTTCGAGCGCCAGGCAAAAGCCGGCGTCGGTCCATTCCGGGTCCATCAAATTCTTCGTGGGCCGGGGAAGGGCCAGGCGCAACCGCGCGAGCTTGCCCCAGGGGAAGAGTTCGCCCGGGTCGCGCTTGCGGATCGGGGAGATGTCGGAATGGCCGACGACATTGCCGCGCGTGATGCGGTGGCGGTCCTTGATCGCGGCGACGAGCGGGATCAGCGCCTCGATCTGCGCGTCCGGAAAGGGGCGATAGCCGAGGTCGTGGCCGGGATTGACCAGTTCGATGCCGATGCTGGTGTGATTGATCCCGGTGTGGCCGCGCCAATAGCTCTTGCCCGCATGCCAGGCGCGGCGCTCCTCCGGCACCAGGCGCAGGATCCTGCCGTCCTCGTGGATCAGATAGTGGCAGGAGACGCCGGATTGCGGATCGCACAGGCGGTCCACCGCCGCCCCGGCGCTTTCCATGCCGGTATAATGGAGGACGAGGATCGAGACGTCGCCCTGGCGCTCGTCATGGTTCGGGGAGGGATGATCGACGATCTCGGACATTGCCGCGATTGCGCGTCAAATGTTCCCGCAGGTCAAGCCCCTGTTCAAGCCACCCGGCGCGCCTCGGCGCTCGGGGCGGGGCGGTAGAGGCCGCGCGATTCCGGGTCGGAGACGAAGCGGTCGGTCTGGCCGATCACGGT
>JBBSLM010000388.1:0-2525 GCA_038255245.1 Sphingomonadales bacterium | reverse complement strand
GCCACCAGACCGACCGCATTCCACAACTGATATTGGCAGCCATTATGCCACCAATCGAGCTGCTGCGCGTCCAGTGTCCCCTTCAGCGCGTGCGCGCCAAACGCCCCCAGCGCGATGCCGAGCGCCGCCAGCAGCGCGCCCGCGGCGGCGATGCGAGGGCCATGGTCCGTCATGTGCTGACCGGCTTGCGTGGAAAGAGCGACCGGCGACCGGCGATGCGCGCCAGCCGCATCACCCGGGCCCGCGAATAACGCTGCAACATCCACGGATAGAGGTTCGCACCGACATTCGATCCCGCCAGCCAGACCGCCCAGAAGTGCCAGCCGATCGACCAGGCATAGCAGGCGCCGACCATGCCCCAGCACAGATAGGCGATGTGCCTTTTCTCGTTCCAGATCGACTTGGGGACGAGCTTCTCCATCTCCGGCCCATAGACGCGATAGTCGCGATGCCGCGCGCGCACGAAGCGGTTCACCAGATCGCCATTGGCCACAATTGCCCGGAAATGCTCGACGCCGACGCGCTGGTAGAATTGCCCCTTCGCTTCCCACGGTCGCGGTTCGAAATAGGCCCGGGGCAGCAGCAGCACCCACGGCCCGGCGAGGAAGGATAGAAGGAAGACAGGCAGGGCCGCCGCGAACCCCGGCACCGGCTGGAACCAGGGGATGATGCCCAGCACGATCAGCCAGAAGGACTTGGCCGGGATCGACCAGAAACCGAACAGGAAGATGGGCAGCAGGTTGAGCCGCCCGGCCAGCCGGCGCGCCCGCGCAAATCCTGTCCGCTCGCGCTCCATGCCCATACACTTTGCCTCACAGGGGCCTAAGTCAATCGCCTTCCCACCCACACCGCGCGGCCGACCAGTTCCACTTTCGCGGGGTCGCAGTCCGGCCAGCTCGGATAAGCATCATTATCGCTGCTGATCGTGACACTCTTGTTGACCGGGTTGAAGGCCAGCCGCTTCACCATCAACGCGCCCTCCAGCCGCAGCACGTAAATGCCGTCGCGCAGTCGCTGCCGTCCGTCGCAGCGATCGACCAAAATCTCGTCGCCATGGGCGAGTGAGGGCAGCATCGAATCGCCGTCGACGCGGATGATCGATAGCCCCTCCGGCCCGCCGCTTGCCACCGAACGCAGCCAGGCCGGATCGAAAGCGACATGCGCTCGCGCTTGTTCGTCGCCCGCCAGCGCGCCCGTGCCGGCCGACGCGCCGATATCGAGCAAGGGGACGGCAACCGGCCCGGCGCGATCGACAGCAGGCGGTCCCGCATTCTCTCCGCCCAGCAATGCCTCATCAACCTCGAAATAGCGGGCGAGCCGCTTGCGGTCCTGCTCGGCCAGCCGCTTCGGCGTGCCGCGCTTGATGAATTGCTGCACATAAGCGGAATTGCGCCCGAGGAGACGCGACAGGCCGGAATAATCCTCGCCCCGTTCCTCGATCAGCCGCTGCAGCGTCGCGCGCGCATTCTCCATCACTCAACTCCACCGTTGCTGCCGCTCGACCACGGCCAGCGAAGAATGTCTAGGAATTATCCTAGACATGTAGGATTTCTCCTATCAACGTGAACATAACACGAACAATTGAGTCGCGCCAAGGAGAGAGTGATGGAATTGCTGCCCCGGATCGAACGCCATTTGCGGCGAACGAAAATGCGGCCCGCCGAATTTGGCCGGGCGGCGGTGCGCGACCCGCGCTTTGTCTTCGACCTGCGACTCGGCCGCGAGCCGCGCCCGGTCACCCTTCGCCGGGTGCACGCCTGGCTCGATGCCCAGGGCGCGGAAGGCAGCAGCCGATGACCCGCAGTCCCGCCGAGAAACTCGCCGACGCTATCCGTGCGAATGCCGTGAACTTCACCTCCTTCGCCGGCGCGGTTATGGTCGTGCCCGTGGCGTCGGAACCGTGGGCCAGCATCACCTTCTCCGGTGCCCGCCATCGCCTGCGCATCGCCTTCGATGGCCCCGGTGCGGTCGGTGCCGCGGCGGACTTGCTCGAGCGGCTGGATGATCTCGAAATCGCCTTGCCCGGCCAGCTCCTCGCCGACCTCGCCTTGCTGGCGGAAACCCGCAACGATGACGGCTCGCTGGCAAGCCTGGAGTTGGAAGCACTGACGATCTACGATGATTGAAAGCCCCTCTCCCTTATGGAGAGGGCCAAATGTCAGGGCTCACCCCCGTCCGGGTGCGAACCGCTTGAGGCTCTCCAGCGCGGAGCGAAGGCGATCGTCAGCGCCGCCGTCAGACGAAGGCGCTTGCCCGGCCGACGCGACGACCGACGCCGCGGCCTCGGCCATCACTGGCACCCGCCGCGCCATCGCCACCTCGAGCCGCTCGAGCAATTCCGCCAGCGTCGGCTCGCGCGGCTCCACCGGCTGGGGCGCCGCCGGATCCAGCCAAGCCGGATGCGTTGCGACCGGCTTGGGTTCAGGCGCGGGCGCGAACTCAGGCTCGTATGCCGCCGCAACCGGCTCGGGCTCGACGAATGCGGGCGCCTCGACCGCCGGCGCTTCGAACACTTCCGCCAGCGG
>JBBSLM010000387.1:0-2528 GCA_038255245.1 Sphingomonadales bacterium | reverse complement strand
GTCGAGCGGGCAACGCCGCGGACGCTTTGGCTCGGGCTGAGTTTCAGTCGCTAAATTTTGTCATGCCGGACCTGATCCGGCATCCACCTTCTTGCTCGCGCGGCAAGCAAGATGGACCCCGGATCAAGTCCGGGGTGACGAAGATGGGGCAAAGTCAGCTTTTGTGTGGAGGTTGGCTTCCATCCAGCGCGCGCCGAACGCGACGAGTTCCGCCGCCTCCAGCAGCTCCGCTTGTGCAGCGCCCACTGTTCCGCGCCGCCCGCGCCCCTGAGCCAGAAACGCCCCCAGGATCGCGGCGAAATAATCCTCACCCGCATAATCGGCGATGCCGTTGAGATCGTCGAGGCACTCGATCCAGACCTGCTTCGGCCCGTCCGGCGTCGCCAGCAGATAGTCCCAGCGCGTGCGGCGCTTGTCCGGCAGGTCCGCGAGATATTCGGCATAATGGAGCACAGTCACCGTGTCGGGATCGGCGCCGAGCCGCAGCACCTTGCCGCCCCAATGTGTGAACTTTTCCAGCGGCGAACCCGGCCCGTAATAATCGTTCCAGGGCTGACCCTGCAGCAATGCTGCGGCCCGCGCGCCCCGCGCCCCAAAACGCCCGCTGGGGTTCGCGCTGAGCAACGTCCCCTCCCGGCGCCGAAACGCTTCGGCCAGCCAGCCGACATCCTTCATCGCCGGCGCGTTGGCCGCATCGAATGGTTCGGTGCCCGCCAGCAGCCCCGCCCGTTCCTCGACCGGCCGTTCATTCACCCAGTCCTGCGCATATTCGCTGCCCAGCACCATCAGCCAGCTGCCGGCTGGGCCGACCGCGGCGTCGATCGCGTCGATCAGCAAATCGGCCCCGCAAGTCAGGCCCAGGTTTCCCTTGAGCGATGACGTTGCGAGGCCGAGTTTACGCAGTGATGCGTGGACCATGATGAGGTCGCCGGGCTTCACGCCCAGCTCCCTCAATTCGGACGTCAGTCCGGCCGCCAGGTCCACGGCGGCACGGTCAGTAACGACCGGCGCGTCGACCTACTTGACGTGGGCCGACAGATGCTTGTTCATTTCGAACATCGACACCTTGTCCTTGCCGAAAATCTTGCGGAGCTTGTCGTCGGCGACGATTTCGCGCTTGTTCGCGGGGTTTTGCAAATTGTTCGCCTTGATGTGATCCCACACCTTCTTGACCACCTGGCTGCGCGGCAGCGGATCGCTGCCGACGATTACGGCAAGATCGGCCGACGGTGTAACCGGACGTTGCAGACCGCTTTGTTGCGCCATGAAATAATCCTCCCTTTGAAACAGGCGTTGGGATTGAACCAACGCAATTCAGTTTGCAAGTCCATTACACTAAGGTTTCCGCAGCGGCGCGCTCGGCCGAAGCTGACCCGGCGTCAACGCTTCCCGAACGGCACCACCTTGTTCGCGGCGTCGTGGCCGATGTCGGCGGCGCCGAGAAAGGCGATGTCGGCCCGCGCGCACCAGGCGCGGACGATCTGCACGGGCGTCTCGCCGAACGACGGATCGTTCTCCGGCACCGGATCGAACCGGCCGGCGCGGATGCCGCGCAGCTTCCGCATCCGCGGCTGGCCGACGAGGTGCGAGATGGTCCGGTCGATCCGGTAGGCCATCTCGCCGACATCCTCGATCATCAGGACGTGGCCCGAAAGGTCCGGCTCCAATACGGTGCCAAGCAATGTGCCCAGAACGGTGAGGTTGAAGGCCGCGGCCGGCACGCCTTTTTCCAGGCTCGGCTCCAGGCAATCGGCGCTCCGATCCGCCAGCCAGTCCAGCCCGCGCCCCACCGCCTCCGCGCCATCTGCGTGGCTGATTCCATAAGGCATCGGCCCGTGCGCGACGTGCGGGAAGTCGGCCTTGTACAGGGCGGCGAGCAGGTAGCCGAGGTCGCTATAGCCCAGATACGCCTTGTCCCGCGCCCGCCTGCTCAGCCGTTCGACCGCCGCCGCCGCGATCCGGTTCGAGCCATAGCCGCCGCGCGCGAACCAGATGGCGTCGAAGGCCGGATCGTTGGCGAAGGCGACGAACGCCTCCAGCCTCTCTTCGTCCGTCCCGGCGAAATGGCCGTGGCTGATGAAGCATTGCGGGTGGAGGTCGATCGTGACGTCCGGCCGCCGCGCCGCCGCGAAGGCAATGAGAAGCTCGGCGGTCTCCCGCTGCAGGCGCCCCGCCGGGGCCACCACGCCGATCCGCATCTTCGCTCCCATTTGAATTGTCCGGTCGGCATGAATAGGGCGGCGCGATGAACCTCGACAAACCCTATTTTTTCTGCGGCATCGGCGGCAGCGGCATGCTTCCGCTCGCCTTGATCGTGCAGGGCCGCGGCGGCCGCATCGCCGGCTCCGACCGCGCGCTCGACCAGGCGAAGAGCGGCGACAAATTCGGCTTCCTGCGCGCCCGCGGCATCCCGCTTTTCCCGCAGGACGGCTCGGGCGTCACCAGCGGCGCGCAGATCCTCGTCGCCTCCGCCGCGGTCGAGGAGAGTGTCCCCGACGTGATCCGCGCCCGCGAGCTGGATTGCGAGC
>JBBSLM010000386.1:0-2531 GCA_038255245.1 Sphingomonadales bacterium | reverse complement strand
CTGCAGCACCGCCAGCGCGTCTTCCTTGCGGTAGTTCAGATAGTCGAGGAACGAGACCCAGCGGATTTTGTGGACGGTGAGGTAGCGGACCATGTCGAACGTGCCGACCGACGGGAAGGTCTTCAGCTTCGGCCCGCCGAACCGCTTCGAGATGCCGACGATATTCTTGCGATCGGCCTTGTGCCAGTTCCAGCCCTTGGGAATATCCACGCCTTCGGTGGCGATGTTGGTGCCGGCGAGGATGTACTTCAGCCCATGCTTGCGCGCCTGCTGGTAGTTCACCGCGAGCATCGCATTGTCGTACAGCACCTCGACGTCGATCACGTCGGAGGCGAAGAAGGCCTCCATCAGCCCGCGAATCTCCGGCCAGTCGATCACGTGGGTGTAGAGATCGACGTCGAGCTTGCGGACCAGATTGGCGATATTGTGCTGCGCCAGCTCGCTGTTCCAGCCGCTGTCCATATGAACAGCGAGCGGCTTTAGGCCCAGCTTGACCGCCTGCACGAGGCTCCAGCTCGAATCGACGCCGCCGGACAAGCCGACGATGCAATCATATTTGCGGCCCCTGGACGAAGCCTTCACGCTGGCGACCAGGGCGTTGAGCCGCTTCAGCCGCTCTTCCTCGGACGGCGCAAAATGCTTGGCGGTCTTCTCCTCGAAGCCCTTGCAGAAATTGCAGACGCCCTGCGCGTCGAAGACGATCTCCTTCGCGCTGGTGTCCATGATGCAGCGCGAACAGGTCTGTACGTTGGGAATCACGCTTCACTAACTCCAGAGGGCGCGAAGTTCCTCATAGCGGGGGTAGGTGATGAGGACCGCGCGGTGCGGGCCCTGAAACACGAAATAGGCGCCCGCCGCAACCGCGCTGGCGCCCGCGTCGGTCGCGGCCTTCATGTCGGCGAGCGAGGCGATGCCGCCGGTGGCGATCAGCGGGATCGAGGCGATCGCGCTCGCCTCGCGAATCAGATCGAGGTCCGGGCCCGAAAGCGTGCCGTCCTTGTCGACCGCATTCAGCAGGATTTCGCCCGCGCCGGCCGCCTCCGCCGCGCGGATCGCCGCCTGCCAATCGGGGAAGGGCGGCTTGATGCCGGCCGCGCTGTGCAGCTGCGGCTTGCCCAGCCAGCTCTTCTTGACGTCGATCGAGACGACGACGGCCTGCTCCCCCGCGCGGTCGGCGATCTCGCGGACGATCCCCGGATTGTTGACCAGCGCGGATTGCAGCGACACTTTCTCGACGCCCAGCGCGAACAGGGTGCGGGCATCCTCGGCATTGCGGATGCCGCCGCCATAGCAAAGCGGCATGAAGCATTCCGACGCGAGATCCTCGATCAACGCGAAGTCCGGCCCGCGCCCTTCGCGGGTGGCGTCGATGTCGAGCACCATCAGCTCGTCGACTTCCTTCTCGTTGAAAATCTTCACCGCGTTGATCGGGTCGCCGACATATTTCGGCTTGGCGAATTTGAGCGTCTTCACCAGCCCGCCGCGGCTCTGGCTCAACAACAGGCAGGGGATGACGCGGTGGGTCAGCATGGCTCGGTCAGGCCGGCATCGCGAGGAAGCGGCGCATCAGCGCCATGCCGAAGCGATGGCTCTTTTCCGGGTGGAATTGCGCGCCCCAGATGTTGTCGCGGTGGACGGCGGTGGTGAAGGTCGTGCCGTAGGTGGCGGTGGCGAGCACATCTTCGTCACGGTCGCAGACGGCGCGATATTTGTGGACGTGGTAGAAGCGCTGCTCCTCGTCCGACGGGATCAGCGGATTCTCGCTCGCCGGGGTGACGACGCTCCAGCCCATGTGCGGGATCTTGAGCTTCGTGCCCTCGCCGATGTCGAGTTTCACCACGTCCGCCGCGATCCAGCCGAGGCCGGGCAGCACGCCTTCCTCGCTCTTGCGGCAGAGCAATTGCATGCCCAGGCAAATGCCGAGCGCGAGCACGCCCTTCTCGATCACCAACCGGTTGAGCGGCTCGTTCCAGCCCTCGCCGAGCGCCCTCATGCCCGCATCGAACGCGCCGACGCCAGGCAGAACGATCCGGCGCGCATCGGCCAGCTTCGCCGGATCGCTGACGATCTCGGCGCTGCCGTCGGCGGCCTGGAACATGCGCTGCACCGACTTGATGTTGCCGATGCCGCAATCGATGATGGTGACGTCCATGCGCTTTCTTCTATCCGGCCCGCGCCCAGACCGGGAGGGCCGCCGCGCCCGGATAGGCGAAGATCAGGCGCGCGTCTGCATCCAGCGACAAGGAAAGTGGCCCGTCCACCCGATAAGCGGCCAAAGCGGGCGAGGCTTCGCCGCCGATCCGCACACCGTGGCCCAGCGTCAAGAGCCAGAGCGTTTCGCCCGGCGGCGGCGCGAGTTGCCCGGCCAGCGGACCTTCGAGCCGCTCCATCTGAAAGGCCTCCCCTCCCGCCAGTCGCGCATGGCCGGGGCCCAGCGCAATCGGTGGAAGCGCGGCTGCGGCAGGCTCAAGCCGCGCCACCGCGACCGCGTCGTCGAGGTGCAATTCGCGCGGCCGGCCGTAGTCGTAGAG
>JBBSLM010000385.1:0-2537 GCA_038255245.1 Sphingomonadales bacterium | reverse complement strand
TGGATCGACGGCGTCCAGCAAAGCCTGGAAAACCGCCAGACCCGCCTCCGGGATCGCTACCGCACCCCGACAGAAGGCGCGCTGCCGCACGCTTACTCGCCGCGGGATTAGGGCATTGCAGGTGTCCCAAGACGCACGCAATTCGCTTATCGCACTTGCGTCGGTCACTCTGATTGTCGGCGTGTCGGTCTTATTTATGTGGCTGATGCAAGGCGTCGAGCTGCCGCGTTGGACGCCTTATGCTGTGCTTGGGCTCAACCTGTTGACCTTCGTGGTGGTCCTGTTTCGTTGGCTGAGAGAGCGCTCGCTGCGCAAAGCAAGCGCAGCACGCAACTGACTTAATTCACCCTTTAACCCCCTAGCGGCCTGTCCTGCGCCGGATGCGCTTCCGCCGCCGTGATGCCCGACCGCCGCCATGCGGTCGCGCTCGCCGCTACGTCCATCGTCACATTGCCGAACGTGCGCGCGATGTCGGGCAGCACCTCGACCGGCACCTGTCGCCACGCCGGCTAAGGATAGATGGACTTCGCCTTCGTCCCGCAATGACGTAAACATGGGTGAGGGAGGGCAATCATGGACCCGCTGACCAGCCTCGCGCTCGCCACTGCCGCCTTTGTCGGCAGCCATCTCCTCATGTCGCATCCGCTGCGCGCCGGCCTGGTCCGGCGGCTTGGCGAGCGCGGCTTCATGCTGGCCTATTCGCTGATTTCGTTCGCGACTTTGGGCTGGATGATCGCGGCCTATCGCAGCGGCGAAATGGGCGTGCCCCTGTGGACCGCGCCGCCCTGGGCCTGGTGGGCGGTGTCGGGCGTGACGCTGGTCGCCTGCATCCTGCTGGCCGGATCGCTGGTGCGCAACCCGGCCTTTCCGCATCCGGGCGCCGCAGTGACAGCGATTCCGCCGCCGCGCGGCGTGTTCGCCATCACCCGCCATCCGATGAACTGGAGCTTCAGCCTGTGGGCCGCCTCCCACATCGCGCTGATCGGCACACCGCGCAATCTGATCGTCGCCGGCGGCCTTCTCCTGCTCGCGCAGGCCGGCTCGATCGGTCAGGACGCCAAGAAGCGCGCCCTGCTGGGCGAGACATGGCGCGACTGGCAGGCGCGGACCAGCTTCGTTCCATTCGGCGCGCTGCTCAGTGGGCGAGTTACGGCGCGGCAGTCCATCCCTGGCGCAATCGCCCTGATTGGTGGCCTGCTCATCTGGGCGGCGGTGACGTGGTTCCACGCCCCGGCCTGGAGCCTGCGCGCGCTGCTCGGGTTTTAACTCACTCCCCTCCCGCTTGCGGGAGGGGCAGCGCCGCAGGCGCGGGGTGGGGCCACGGCGGCGTCCGCTCGGCTCCGCCTTCCCCTCCCGCGGGCGGGAAGGGAGCAATCACACCTGACCCGTCAACCCGGACTTGATCCGGGGTCTGCCTTCTTTCGCTTGAGACAGGGAAAAGGCGGATGCCGGATTAAGTCCGGCATGATCAATCTATGAATAAAGTTGTCGAGCGCGGCTTCCGACCACTTACTGCTCCGAATCCCGTGGATTCAGCCGACCTCTGCGCCGAAGCGTGTCGAGAGCATCGGCGGATAAGAACATCCCGAAGTCCGGCGCTTCGATGTTCACGGCGATGATCCCTTGATCACCCGGTGCTAAGACTTCGTATAGGTCGCAACTGTCCCCGCTGCGCGGGAGGAAGCGAACAATGGCACCCTCGCGCAACGCCCCTTTGTAGACGCTCAGGACCCGGACGCGGCCACCGTGCCTCGCCGTGGGGCTAGTAACGACGATCACGCGGGCAACCGTGTCTGATCGCAGGAAGGCTTGCTCATAGCCGTCCTCGATCTGTTGGCGGGTAGGCGGGTCGCTTTCCACGGGTGAGCAAGCTAGCGCTGGCGTCGAAAGGCCGAGCGACGCTGCGATCGCGAGTATGCGAAGCGTGCTCACCCCTCATCCCCCAGCAATTTGTCCTGCGCCGTATGCGCCTCCGCCGCCGTGAAGCCTGACCGCCGCGCCGCGGTGCCGCTGGCGGCGACGTCCATCGTCACGTTGCCGACCGTGCGCACGATGTCGGGCAGCACTTCGACCGCGATCAAGATGGCGAGCGGCTCGATCGGCAGCCCCATGGCGATGCAGATCGGCGCGATCGAGGTGACGAAGCTCGCCTGGCCCGGAATGCCGGCCGCGCCCATCGTCGTCGTCGCCGCCGCCGCGACGCCCAGCGCCATCATCGGCAGGGTGATTTCGAACCCGAACCAGTAAGCGATGTAGATGGCGACGGCGAGGTTCATCGCCGGCCCGGTCCAGCGGAAGATCGCGACCGCCATCGGCAACGTGACGCCCGCCGCCGCGACCGGCACGTCGAGCCGCTCCGCCGATTTCAGCATCGCCGGCAGGCTTGCGACCGACGATTGCGTGCTGAACGCCACGGCTTGCGCGGGCGCGACCGCCTTGGCGAATGCCCCGAGCCGGAAGCGCCCGCCCAGCATCGCGAACGGGTAAGCGGCCAGCGTGACGATAAGCCCCACGCCCGCCACGATCAGCACATAATG
>JBBSLM010000384.1:0-2540 GCA_038255245.1 Sphingomonadales bacterium | reverse complement strand
AGCCGGTCCTGATATTGCTTGTAGAGCGCGGCGCCCTTGCCATGGGCGAAGGCCTCGGCCTCGCCCTTGTCGACCTCGGCCGGGGTCCAGCCCTTATTCTTCCAGCGGTCGATCAGGCCGGCCAGCGCACGCGGCGTCCAGCGTTTCTCGTCGAGGTCGTTGGCCTGCACCAATTGCTTCAGCAGGCGCAGCTGGTCGTCGGTGTCCAGGATGGTGAAATTGGCTTGCAGCCCGACCAGCTCGGCGTGGCGGCGGAGCATCTTCGCGCCGATCGCGTGGAAGGTGCCGAGCCAGGGCATGCCCTCGACCGCCTCACCGACCAGCCGCCCGACTCGTTCGCGCATCTCGCGGGCGGCCTTGTTTGTGAAGGTGACCGATAGGATTTCCGACGGCCAGGCGCGGCGGGTGAAGAGGAGGTGCGCGAGGCGCGCGGTGAGCGCGGCGGTCTTGCCGGTGCCGGCGCCGGCGAGGACCAGAACCGGGCCTTCGGTGGTCAGCACGGCCTCGCGCTGCGGCGGGTTCAGGCCGCGCAGATAGGGGGCGTCGGGGGCGGGGGAGAGGTCGGACACGGGTGAACAGCTAGGGAACATGAGCGCGGGGGGCAAGGCGGGCTGGGAACGGACGCCCGTGCTGATATGTTGCGGGGGCATGACATGGACGGTTTCGAAACTGACGGCGCTGGGCGGCGCGTTGCTGTTGGCGGTGGGCGCCTTCCTGCCGCTGGTGGTGGTGCCGAAGCGGGGCGGGGTGACGTTGCTGGCGGTCGAGGGCGGCTGGGGTGGCTATGTCATTCTGGCGCTCGCGGCGGTGGGAGCGGGGCTGGCTTTGCTCGGCCGGACGCGCTGGGCGGCCTTGCCCGGTGTCGCGGCGCTGGGCGTGGTCGCCTACGCCTTCATCCGGGCGAGCACGGAAATCGAGCGGGCGCGGCTGCAATTGGGCCGGGGGATCGGTGACGATCCGATCGGGCAGATCCGCAATCTGGTGCGGGTGAATTCGACCTACAGTTATGGCTGGGCGGTGCTGGTGATCGGGGCGCTGGCTCTGGTCGCGGCGGGCGTGCTGGCGTGGCGCGAAGGGCGACGGTCAGGCGACCTTTGAAAGGTCACCCGTGGTAAGACGATCGAGCAAAATGCGGGCCTCGCCGCGCCAATAGGCGCGCATGTAGCCCGGATGATGATCGAGCCGGTCCCAGACCACGCCGGCGCTCGCGGCCATGGTGCGCGCCAGGCGGTCGATTTCGGCTTCCGAGGTGCGGACGAGGGACATGGTGCGTGCATAAAGCGTGGGCGCCGGGCGGTCTTTTCGCGCGCGACAGGAGCGATGTACGGCGCGACAAACCCGTCCGAGCTTGCGGACCCGGCGCGGCTGTGGCAGTGGCGATAGACGCGAACAAAAGGGGACCGGACGATGCTGGAGGGCGGCTGTTATTGCGGCAAGGTGCGCTATTCGATCGAAGGCGATCCGGTTTATGTCGCGCTGTGCAATTGCACCGATTGCCGCAAGCATAGCGGCGCGCCGATGGTCTGCTGGTCGGCCTTCAAGCAGGAGCAGGTGACGATCACGGGCGAGGCGGCGACCTTCGCTTCCTCCGAACATGCGCGGCGGCAATTTTGCGCCTCGTGCAGCACCGCTTTCGCTTATACCAACGAGCAGGTGCTGCCCGGCCTGATCGACCTGCAGACCGGGACGCTGGACGATCCCGAGGCGCTGCCGCCGATGATCCAGGTGCAGACTGCGGACCGGCTGAGCTGGATGAAGGGGATCGGCGAATTGCCCTGCTTCGAGCGTTATCCCGCGCCCTGATCCCTTTTCGCGCCCGTTTCCGCCTCTGATTGAAACACAGGCAAGGGATGACGATGATCGATCTGTTCAGCGCCGGGCCCCGGGTGAAGCGGGTGCGGTTCATCATGTGGCTGTCGCTGGTCACGCTGGCGGCGGCTTTGTGGTCCGGCTGGGACCTGTTCCAGACCTATGGCTCGCGGCCCGCCGACGGCGGCCAGCTCGCGCCCCTGGGCGTGCGGCTGGCCTGGGGGCTGGGTGTGGCCGGGCTGGGGATCGCCTTCGCGCTGGGCATGTGGCTTTACGGGCGGCTCTATGTCTGGGCGATCGGCTATGACGAGGCGGCGGACCGGCTGTACGTTCGCACCCTGAGCTTCTTCGGCAATCGCCTCGCCAGCTTTCCGGCGTCGAGCGTGACGCAATCGACCCTGAGGCGCGGCGATTTCTACGCGCCGGGCGCACCGTCGGTGCGCGCGCCCTGGTACAATCTGACCATCGCCGGGCAGCGCTTTCCGCTGATCATCGACGCGCAGGGCCAGTTCGGCGACGCGGCGCTGGTGAACAAGGCGCTGGGTGCGAAGGGCAGGGGAAGGCGCAAGCGGGGGCGGTGAGCGCTACCTTCTGCCGCGCCGGCGCGGCGGATCGTCCCCCGGTTCGAACATCCATTCATGATCGTCGCCGACATCCTCGACGCGGATCGCGCGGCCGAAGGGGTTGCGCGCGGGCTGGAAGCGATAGCGCCGCTCGACCAGGCGGCAGGT
>JBBSLM010000383.1:0-2542 GCA_038255245.1 Sphingomonadales bacterium | reverse complement strand
TTGACGCCGGGCGGCCCCACCCTATCTCCGGCGCAATGAGCAACGCCGCCCCCAGGACCTTCCACGTCAAGTCGTTCGGTTGCCAGATGAACGTCTATGACGGCGCGCGCATGGGCGAGTTGCTGGAGGCCGAGGGTCTGACCGCAACCGACAGCGCTGACGCCGATCTGGTCGTGCTCAACACGTGTCACATTCGCGAGAGGGCGGCCGAGAAAGTCTATTCAGACATCGGCCGCCTGATCAAACGCGAGGACGGCTCTAAGCCGATGATCGCCGTCGCCGGCTGCGTCGCGCAGGCCGAAGGCGCGGAGATCGCCCGCCGCGCGCCGTCGGTGGGCGTGGTCGTCGGCCCGCAAGCCTATCACCGCCTGCCCGAACTGGTGGCGAAAGCCGCGACCGGCGCGACGGCGGTCGACACCGACATGCCGGTCGACCCCAAGTTCGGCGCGCTTCCGAAGCGCCGCCGGCAGCCACCGAGCGCCTTCCTCACCGTCCAGGAAGGCTGCGACAAATTCTGCACCTATTGCGTCGTCCCCTACACCCGCGGTGCCGAAGTCTCACGCCCGTGGGACGCGGTGCTGGACGAGGCGCGCGCGCTGATCGACGGCGGCGCGAAGGAAATCACCCTGCTCGGGCAGAATGTGAACGCCTGGGACGATGGTGGCCGCAGCCTGCACGATCTGATCGCCGCGCTCGACAGGCTGCCTGGATTGCACCGCATCCGCTACACGACCAGCCACCCGAACGACACACGCGAAGGCCTGATCCGCGCGCATGGCGAGGTGGAGAAATTGATGCCCTATCTGCACCTGCCCGTGCAGTCGGGCTCGGACCGCATCCTCAAGGCGATGAACCGCAGCCACAGCACGGACTCCTATCTGCGCCTGATCGATCGCTTCCGCGCCGCGCGGCCGGACATCGCCATTTCGGGCGATTTCATCGTCGGCTTCCCCGGCGAGACGGAGGAGGATTTCCAGGCGACGCTCCGGATCGTCGAAGCGACCCGCTACGCCCAGGCCTACAGCTTCCGATACAGCCCCCGCCCCGGCACCCCCGCCGCAACGATGGCCGATCAGGTCGCGGCCGAAGTGGCGGACGAGCGGCTGCAGCGGCTGCAGGCCCTGATCACGCACGGCCAGCACGCCTTCAACGAAGCGACCGTTGGCCGCCGCACCGACGTCTTGCTCGAACGCGAAGGCAAGAAACCCGGCCAGAAGATCGGCAAGTCCCCCTGGCTACAATCGGTCCATCTGGAAACCGAAGCGGCGATCGGCGAACTCGTCGCGGTCGACATAATCTCCGCCGGGCCGAACAGCGTCGGCGGCGCCGAACTTGTACGGGCGGCAGCCTGATTTTCAGGTTTCCTACTGGAAATGGACCTGTCACACTCTCCTGCGATGACCTCGCTCCGGGACCCTTCCTGCCTCACGCTCGCTTTGTCCTCGAACGTCACGAAACCCCCCGCGAAGTCGTGTGCCATTCGTGCCATTCGCGCCATTCAGACCAGGAGCCGCATGCGCCTTCACACTGAAAATCGGGCCCGCTGATGGCCCAACCGAAACGGCCCACCGGCCAAGCTACCACCCCCCGCGCCCGCGTCGAGATCGAGTTCGAGCAGACGCATCTGCTCGGGCCCTTGTTCGGCGAGTTCGACCGCAACCTCGTCGCCATCGAAGACAAGCTCGGCGTCTACATCGCCGCGCGCGGCGCCAAGGTGCAGATCGAGGGTGATCCCGAGGCCGCGGCCCGCGCCCGCGAGGTGCTGGTCGGGCTCTACAACCGCCTCGATGAAGGGCAGGATATCGACCAGGGCGTGGTCGAGGCGATCATCGCCATGTCGAACCAGCCGACCCTGGACGGGATCGTCAGCGAGGAGGTCACCCAGGCGCCCAAGGTGATGATCCGCACGCGCAAGAAGACGATCGTCCCGCGCTCCAAGGCTCAGGCCGATTATATGGAGGCGCTGGCCCGCGACGAGATGATCTTCGCATTGGGGCCCGCCGGCACCGGCAAAACCTATGTCGCCGTCGCGCAGGCTGTGCAGCAGTTGATCGGCGGCAGCGTCGACCGGCTGATCCTGTCGCGGCCCGCGGTCGAGGCGGGCGAGCGGCTCGGCTTCCTGCCGGGCGATATGAAGGACAAGGTCGATCCCTATTTGCGCCCGCTTTACGACGCGCTCTACGACATGCTGCCGACCGAGCAGGTCGAGCGGCGAATCGCGTCCGGCGAGATCGAGATCGCGCCAATCGCCTTCATGCGCGGGCGCACGCTCAGCGACGCCTTCATCATTCTCGATGAAGCACAGAACACCACGCCGCAGCAGATGAAGATGTTCCTCACCCGCTTCGGCATGCGCAGCCGCATGGTGATCTGCGGCGATCCCAACCAGACCGATCTGCCGCCGGGCGCGAAATCCGGGCTCAACGACGCGGTCGAAAAGCTGGAAGGGATCGCCAAAATCTCGATGATCCGCTTCGGCGCCGGCGACGTCGTCCGCCACCCGCTCGTCGGCAAGATCGTCGAGGCCTATGAAGGGCCGGGC
>JBBSLM010000382.1:0-2543 GCA_038255245.1 Sphingomonadales bacterium | reverse complement strand
GGAGTCGCGCAGGAGGCGCTGGACGGGACCATCCAGAACGACATTCTGAAGGAGTTCATGGTCCGCAACACCTATATCTACCCGCCCGAGCCGAGCATGCGGATCGTCTCGGACATCTTCGCCTACACCAGCGCGCACATGCCCAAATTCAACTCCATCTCCATCTCCGGCTATCATATGCAGGAAGCCGGGGCGACGCAGGTGCAGGAGCTCGCCTTCACCATCGCCGACGGCATGGAATATGTGAAATATGGCGTCGCCTCCGGGCTCGATATCGACAAGTTCGCCGGGCGGCTGAGCTTCTTTTTCGCGATCGGCATGAATTTCTTCATGGAAGTGGCGAAGCTGCGCGCGGCGCGGCTGCTGTGGCACCGGGTGATGACCAAGCTGGGTGCGCAGGACGAACGGTCGAAGATGCTGCGCACGCATTGCCAGACGTCGGGCGTCAGCCTGACCGAGCAGGATCCATACAACAATGTGATCCGCACCACGATCGAGGCGATGGCGGCGATGCTGGGCGGGACGCAGAGCCTGCACACCAACTCGCTCGACGAAGCGGTGGCGCTGCCGACCGATTTCTCCGCGCGGATCGCCCGCAACACCCAGATCGTCATCCAGGAAGAGACGGGGATGACCAAGGTCGTCGATCCGCTGGGCGGCTCTTATTATGTCGAGGCGCTGACCAAGGAATTGGCCGACAAGGCGTGGGAAATCATCGAGCGGGTGGAACGCGAAGGCGGCATGGCCAAGGCGGTCGCCGCCGGCTGGCCCAAGGCGATGATCGAGGAAGCGAGCGCCGCACGCGCCGCGCGCGTCGATCGCGGCGAGGACGCGATCGTCGGCGTGAACAAATATGTCCTAGCCGACGAAGCGGCGATGGAAACGCTCGAAATCGACAATCACAAGGTCCGCGACGGCCAGATCGCGCGGATCAAGCGCAACCGGGAGGGCCGCGACGAAGCGGCCTGCCAGGCGGGGCTCGACGCGCTGCGGGACGGGGCGCGCGGGCAAGGCAACCTCCTCGCCCTCGCCATCGAGGCCGCCCGGGCCCGCGCCACGCTCGGCGAAATCTCGTCGGCGATGGAAGATGTGTTCGGCCGCTACGACACCGCGCCGACGCCGGTAAAGGGCATTTACGGCGGCGCCTACGCGCAAGATGCGCGCTGGACGAAGCTGACCAATGGGGTCGAGGCGACGGAACGCCGGCTGGGCCGCAAGCCCCGCATCTTCGTCGCCAAGATGGGCCAGGACGGCCACGACCGGGGCGCCAATCTGGTGTCGAGCATGTTCGGCGATCTGGGCTTCGAGGTGGTCGCGGGGCCGCTGTTCCAGACGCCGGGCGAGGCGGCGCGGATGGCGGTCGAGAAAGACGTGGACGTCGTCGGCGCCTCCAGCCTCGCGGCCGGGCACAAGACCCTGATCCCCGAGCTGATCGACCTGCTGAAGGAAGCCGGCCGCGCGGACATCAAGGTCGTCGCGGGCGGGGTGATCCCGGCCAAGGATTACGACATGCTGCGCGCGGCGGGCGTGCAGGCGATCTTCGGGCCGGGCACGAACCTGGTAAAGGCGGCGGAAGATGTGCTGCGCCTGCTCGGCCACAATTTCCCGCCCGAGGATGTGGCGGAGGCGGCGGAATGAGCGGAGGTTTGGAACAGCGGGTTTTTTGGTCGCGGCAGGAGATCGCCGCTTTGTTCGACCGCCCCCTGCTCGACCTGCTGTTCGAGGCGCAGGCAGTCCACCGCGCCCATCACCCCGCCAACCAGGTGCAGCTTTCCACCTTGCTCAGCATCAAGACCGGCGGCTGCCCGGAGGATTGCGGCTATTGCTCGCAAAGCGTGCAGGCGGACAGCGGGCTGAAGGCGACCAAGCTGATGGACGTGCAGGCGGTGCTGCAATCGGCGGCGCAGGCGAAGGATCATGGCTCGACCCGCTTCTGCATGGGCGCGGCGTGGCGCAATCCGCATGATCGCGACATTCCCAAGCTCGCCGCGATGGTGAAGGGCGTGCGTGCCATGGGGCTGGAGACCTGCATGACCCTGGGCATGCTGACGCCCGGCCAGGCGGAGGCGCTCGCCGAGGCGGGGCTGGATTATTACAACCACAATATCGACACGGCGCCGGAGAATTACGCCAGCGTGATCACCACGCGCACCTTCGAGGATCGGCTGGACACGCTCGACGCTGTCCGCGCCGCAGGAATCAATGTCTGCTGCGGCGGCATCGTCGGCATGGGCGAGACGCGCGAGACGCGGGTCGGCTTCATCCATGCGCTGGCGAGCATGGCCGAGCCGCCGGAAAGCGTGCCGATCAACGCGCTCGTGCCGGTGAAGGGCACGGTGTTGGGCGACATGCTGGCCGACACGCCGCTCGCGAAGATCGACGATATCGAGTTCGTGCGGACGGTCGCGGCGGCGCGGATCAGCATGCCGAAGTCGATGGTGCGGCTGTCGGCGGGGCGCGAGTCCATGTCCGAAAGCACCCAGGCGCTCTGCTTCATGGCGGGCGCGAATTCGATCTTCACCGGCGACAAATTGCTGACCGCG
>JBBSLM010000381.1:0-2546 GCA_038255245.1 Sphingomonadales bacterium | reverse complement strand
TGGGAAGACGCGATGGTCGAAGCGGCCGATCTCAGCGAGAATGACCGGATCGAGGAATTGATGAACACCGGGACGCTCGCCGCGAATCTCGAGACCGGCCTGGCCGCGTTCGATTTCAGCTGCGACGGCATCGGCCAGCTCGACTGAGGATCAGCCGCGAAACGAATAAGCGCGCACTTTCTCCCACGGGCCGCCGAGATAGCGCCATGACGTCAGGCCGCTGATCGCGAGCGAGCGAGGGAAATCGCCTGTCGCCAGCGCGGCCTGCAGCCCGATGGCGTCGGCACGCGTCACCTTGTTCTGCACCGTGATGTGCGGCCGCCAGCCGGCCTGGTCCTGGGGCGCTAGCAATCCGCGAAGGGCGGCGGCGAGTTCGGCGCGAATCGCTTCCAGCGCCTCGCTGGCAACGCGGAAAGCCGTCCCCTGCCCCAGGTCCATGATGCCGGTGATGGCCGCGCGCGGCGGCGGGCAAGCCACGACCGTGGCGAGCCGGTCGCGCAATTCCGCATCGAGCGACGGCGGCAATTGGTGGAAGAGCGTCAGGTGGACGGGCACCTGGTTGCGCTCGGGCGGAAAATGCTTGCGCCGCAGACCTTCCAGCCAGGCATGATCGTCCGCGCTGAACGTGGCGGTGACGATCAAGGGGTGAGTCAAATCTCCACCTGGCTACCGAGCTCCACCACGCGGTTGGTCGGCAGCTTGAAGAATTCCATCGCGCTTTCGGCGTTGCGCAGCATCCAGGCGAACAATTTCTCGCGCCAAACCGCCATGCCGGGCCGCGACGATGTGATCAGGGTCTGGCGTGCGAGGAAGAAGCTGGTGTCCATCATCTTGAACTTCGGGCCACACACCTCGATGCGCTGGAGCGCCGAAGGCACGTCGGTCTCCTGCATGAAGCCGTAGCGCATGATGACGCGGTAGAAGCCGCTGCCGAGATTCGTGATGTCGAGACGCTTTTCCTCGTCAACGAAGGGGACGTCCTCGATCCTCACGGTCAGGATCAGGATGCGCTCGTGAAGCACTTTATTGTGCTTCAGATTGTGAAGGAGCGCGTGCGGCACGCCTTCGGGGGAGGTGGTCATGAAGACGGCGGTGCCGGGGACGCGGCTGGCACTGCCGGAGGCCGACTTGATGAAGATGGCGATCGGCATCGCCGCCTCGTTCATCCGCTGGATCATCAGATTGCGGCCCTTGGCCCAGGTCGTCAGCATCGTGAAAATGATGAGGCCGATCACCAGCGGCGCCCAGCCGCCCGACGGCACCTTCATCAGATTCGACGCGAAATAGGCGATATCGACCAGGAAGAAGACGGCCAGCAGCGGCACCGCATACCATTTGCGCCATTTCCAGACCGAGAGCACCAGCACGGTGAGCAGGCACGAATCGATGAACATCGCGCCGGTGACCGCGATGCCATAGGCCGCGGCCAAATTGCCGGAAGTCTGGAAGGTGAGGACGAGGACCATCACCATCACCATCAGGATCCAGTTCACGACCGGAATGTAGATCTGGCCGTGGGCCGCGGCGCTCGTGTGAAGGATGCGCATGCGCGGGATGAACCCCAATTGCATCGCCTGCTGGGTCACCGAAAAGGCGCCCGAGATCACCGCCTGGCTGGCGATGATGGTCGCGAGCGTGGCGAGGATGACCAGCGGGAGGCGATAGGCTTCTGGCGCGAGCAGGAAGAACGGGTTGCGAACCGCCTCCGTGGCCGCGGCGGGATCGAGCGACAGCAGCATCGCGCCCTGCCCCATATAATTGAGCATCAGCGCTGGCATCACGAACCACAGCCAGGAAATGCCGATCGGCTTGCGGCCGAAATGGCCCATGTCGGCATAAAGCGCTTCGGCGCCCGTGATCGCCAGGACGACCGAGCCCAGCGCCAGGAAGGCGCGCCAGCCGTCGGTCCAGAAGAAATTGATCGCGTTGAGCGGGTTCAGCGCCTCGCCGATCACGCTCGGCATCTGCACGATGTAGACGATGCCGAGGCCCGACAGGACAGCGAAATAGATCAGCATGATCGGGCCGAACAAAGCGCCGACCTTCGCGGTGCCATGCGACTGAATCATGAACAAAGCGACCAGAATCCCGATTGCGATCGGGATCACGAAGCTCCCCAGATTGGGATCGACCGTGGTCAGCCCTTCGACCGCCGACAGCACCGACACGGCCGGGGTGATCATGCTGTCGCCGTAAAACAACGCGCAGGCGAACACGCCGAGCATGACGAGCCCGCCGGTGCGCAGCTTTACGCCGGGATCGCCGGACTTGCGGCTGATCAGCGCCAGCAGCGCCAGGCTGCCGCCCTCGCCCTTATTGTCGGCGCGCAGGATGATGCCGACATATTTGATCGTGACGACAATCATCATCGACCAGAAGATGAGGCTCAGGACGCCATAAATGTGCAGCGCGTCCGGCGCCAGGGCCGAGGTTGCGCCATGTGCGGCGAAAGTCTCGCGAAAAGCGTAAATGGGGCTGGTGCCGATGTCGCCGAAGACGATGCCGACAGCGCCGACCGCCAGCTTGATCAAGCCGGTTTGGGGATG
>JBBSLM010000380.1:0-2550 GCA_038255245.1 Sphingomonadales bacterium | reverse complement strand
GCGCGCTGCGCTCGCAACCGTCGGTGGGGCAGTTTGTGCGCAAGCGCGGCGCAATCACGTCGGCTCGGACGCGCGCTGGCAGGCAGTGGCCATCGCCGGCCCCAACCTCGTCAAGTCCCGATCATCCTAGCCCTGGATTGCCCGCTCAGCGAAGCGCAGCTGGAGGCGCTGATACCGCGTTTCTATGCGCGGGTCCGTGAAGATGGGCTGATCGGGCCCGTGTTTGACGACGCGATCGGCGACTGGGACGCCCACCTTGAAAAGCTCATCGACTTCTGGTCCTCGGTGATGCTGACCAGCGGCCGCTACAAGGGCAATCCGGTCGCGGCCCATGCCAGGCATCTGGCGCGCATCACGCCACCGATGTTCGATCGGTGGCTTGCGCTGTGGGCCGAGGTCACCGACCAGGCCCTGGCTCCCCCTGCCGCCGCCGCGCTTCAGGCCAAGGCGGCGCGGATCGCCGAGAGCCTCAAGCTCGCCCTCTATTTCCGACTTCCGCCGGCGCCCGGGCCATTGTCCGCCGCCGCCGTCCCTGCGTCCCGAAAGGACTGAATATGGTCAATACGATCCTTGCTCCCGACCCCGAGGCCCTCGCCGAAGAGCATGCCGCCGAACCGCAAATCCATTATGAGCCGACCGGGTTTTCCGATCGCTTCGCGCTGGGCTTCACCAAGTTGCTGCGCTTCACCGCCGACACCTTCTTCGCCAAGCGCTACGGCCACCGCGCCATCGTCCTCGAGACGGTTGCCGCCGTGCCCGGCATGGTCGGGGCGATGTTCACGCACCTCTCCTGCCTCCGCCGCATGAAGGATGACGAGGGCTGGATCAGGACCCTGATGGAAGAGGCCGAGAACGAACGCATGCATCTGATGACGTTCATCGAGATTGCCAAGCCGACCCTCTTCGAACGGCTCGTCATCCTCCTCGCCCAGTGGGTTTTCCTCGCCTTGTTCTCGCTGCTCTATCTCGTCTCGTCGCGCACCGCCCACCGCGTCGTCGGCTATTTCGAGGAGGAGGCGGTGATCAGCTACACGCTGTATCTCAAGGAGATCGACGAAGGCCGCTCACCCAACGTTCCCGCCCCGGCGATCGCCAGGCATTATTGGAAGATGGCGGACGACGCGACGCTGCGCGACGTCGTACTCCTCGTGCGCGCCGACGAAGCGCATCACCGCGACATCAATCACGGCTTCGCGAGCAAGCTCGCCGGCAAGCCCGTCCAACTCGGCAAGACGGCGCCCTATCCGCCCCATGCCGACGACATCCGGCTGAACGCATGACATGGCGCAGTCCGCCGTGCCCGAACCCTATCGCTCAACCCCTGTCTTCGATGAAGTCACCCTTCCCGCGGCCCTTCGTCGCGAGCACCGCACGAAGCCAGGCGTCTGGGGCGTGGTCCGGGTGCTCGAGGGAGAATTGAAACTGTCCTACGCCGACCCGCCCAGGGTTCTGATCCTTTCGCCGGGTTCGCCGGGGCTGCTGCTGCCCGATCAGCCGCATTTCGTGGAGCCGATCGGAACGATGCGAATGCGGGTCGAGTTTTACGATCAACCGCCCGCACTGTGACCCTGGCCGCGCGGACAGAAAGCCGGATTATGGAATATGCCGACACGATCAACGGCGCCACATTCGCCGCCGCCGTCAGCCTCACGCAAGTGCTCCAGTCTCAGCGCGACGAACCCCTGGCCAAGTCGGCCACCGACGCCGTGTCGAGAACATTCTGCGCCTGCGTGACGGATGGCGAAGATGCCGCCGAACATCGCTTTTCCGAGATCCATCGGCAGTTGATCGCGGAGGTGATCGCGCGCGTACGGCTCGCCGGGACACAATCCCAAGAAAGGAATCTTCATGCCTGACAGAGCATCGGCCGCAATTCACCCGTCCCGGCAACGGCTGATGGCCCTTTCGCGCTGGGATAATGAGGGCGGGTCCGTCCCGGATTCGCCGCCGGCTGCTCCTCCCGGCGAAGAGCGATGGACTGTGCCTGAATTGACGAATGCCGAGCTGGTCCAGCTTCGCATTCGTGTGATCGCGCTGGAGAATGTGGTGATCACGCTCCTGGCCGGGACATCCGATCGCCAGCTGGCTCTGGTACGCGACATGGCGGCGACCATTTCGCCCCGTACGGACTCCACCCAGCATCCTCTTACAATTCATGCCGCAAGCCAGATGAATCACCTGGTCGATCGGGCCGGTCATTTCCGGATCGACGTCCCTTCATAGGCCCGCATTGGGCGGCTGATCGGTCGATGCTTATGCGGCATCGTTGGTCTGTCGCTTCCTCCGTATCGCCGCCACCTTCCGCAAAATCTCCGCCGTCACTTCCTCCATATCCGGCTCCCGCGCCCGCCAGTTATAGCGTTGCGGCGCACCGCCCTTCACCGTCGATCGGTGCAGCGTCAGTATGTTGATCGCGTCGGCGATACTCATCTCGCCGATAAGCCGCTTGCCGTGGCTCGGCGGCGCCGCGCCGCTCAGCACCGCCTTGGCATGCTCGATCAGCAGCGCCTCGACGTCCAGATAGCCGCCGCGCACCGCCTCGGCCCAGGC
>JBBSLM010000379.1:0-2568 GCA_038255245.1 Sphingomonadales bacterium | reverse complement strand
CGCCGCGCCAGCGACAATGCCGGCCCCAGCGCCAGCACCCGCTGGTCGATCAGCGGCCAGTCCGACCCGTCCGCCACCCCGCAGCGGCCCCTGGGGCGCGAGGGTGCGGTGCCGCCGGTCCAGCTCGAAGGCGTCCGCCGCAGAACTCCGACGGAGGCACCGCCGACGCCCGTCTTGAACAATGCATTGGCTGACCGCTAAACCTCAAAGCTGATGAATTGCTTTTGGGGGCAGCAATGATCTCGAGATATCGGTGGCCGCTCGTCCTGATCGCATCGGCACTCCTGGCGGCGCCTTCCGGTCTTGTCGCTCAGCAACGACCCCGAGCCGCTGAAGCCACGCGCCAACTTCAGCCATCGCAAATGGTTACTTTGGACGAAAACGCTGCATCGACTACCCATCTCGTGCTGGACGACCTGCGAGTCTCGGTGCGGCGCCTCACCGGATCGGACGGCGAACCAACCGCCCTGGCAGTCGTTCAAGCGAGCGGTACAAGTCCCGTGCACTTCGATTTGCCCGCAGCCTCGCTTGGGTTCGCCCTCTCGGTGGGGGCCGGGCCGTTCGGAACATCCGGAGACCGGATGATCTATTTTGAGGCTTACACGTTTGGCGCGCATTGCTGCACTATAAAGACGTTGCTCATCGTGCCGGTGAGCGGACCGATCGTTAAATACGATCTTGGTCCGTGGGACGGCGAGCCAAGCGACGTTTTTCCTCGGGACTACGACGGTGATGGAGTGATCGACTTCGTGGTCACCGACGAGCGGTTTTTGTACTCGTTCGCTTCTTACGCCGGGAGCTATGCTCCTCCGGTTATCGTAAACCTCGTCGATGGACGCTTTCGGAATGTGTCAAGGCGCCAGTCTTTTCGGCCGCTGTTTCAAGACGCGGCACGAGTATCTCGCGAGCTTTGTCGAGCAAGCGACGAGGACGCTGAACGGAATGGGGGATGTGCCGCATTCGTGGCCTCGGCCGCGGTTTTGGGTAGGTTTGATGAGGCTTGGGCAGAAATGTTGCTCTCGTTCCAACCAGTTGGACCAGAATGGCTGCCAACGTCATGTTCGGATCGGCTAGCCGGTGAGCAAGAGTGCCCCGCAGCGCAGATCGTGCGCTATCGAGACTTTCCAGAAGCGCTGACGTCGAAACTGGGAGAATGGGGCTATCTTGGCTCGCGCCAATTCACTCATCCTGGGCAAGTTTCAACTCGACCGGGCAACTAAGGTGATTGCGTGCTATCGGGGCAGCCGTTCCACCACGGCCGAGGCGAAGCGGTCGACATTCTCGTCGCTCAGGCCCGCGACGTTGAACCGGCCGGATCCCGCCATGTAGATCGCTTCGCTCTCGCGCAGGTCGGTGATAGCGTCGGGGGTCAGCGGCAGCATCGAGAACATGCCGTTCTGCCCGTTGATATAGGCCAGCCGCGGATCGAATTCGGCGAGGCGGGCGCGCAGCGCCCGGATGCGGGTGCACATTTCGTCCAGCTCCGCATGCCAGTCGGCGGCGAGGTCGGGCGTGTCGAGCACCAGCCGCGCCACCGCCGCGCCGTGATCCGGCGGCATCGACCACATGGTGCGGGCGAGCACGAGCAGGTTGGAATAAGCGGTCGCCGCGATCTCGGCGCTCGGCGCCTTCACGTGCAGGGAGCCGACCCGGTCGCGATAGACGCCGAAATTCTTGTCGTTCGAATGGGCTAGCAAAGCCTGTTCAGATGCGGCGACAATCAGGCGCGCCCCCGCGGCGTCCTGCTGCAGCCCATGCCCAAGGCCCTGATAAGCAAGATCGACGAACGGGATCAGCCCGCGCCGCGACACGATCTCGGCCAGCGCCTGCCACTGGTCTGGCGAAAGATCGGCGCCGGTGGGGTTGTGGCAGCAGCCGTGGACCAGCACCAGGTCGCCCGGCTTCGCCGTGTCCAGCGCGGTCATCATCTCGTCGAACAGGATCAGCTGGCGGTCGCGGTCGTAGAAAGGGTGCTCGACGATCGTGAGCCCGGCGGTCGCGATCAACGGTACGTGGTTCGGCCAGGTCGGCTGGCCGATGAACACCCGCGCCGCCGGATTGGCGAGGCGGATCAGTTCGGCCCCCAGCCGCAGTGCGCCGCAGCCGCCCGGCGTCTGCAGGCCAACGTAGCGATCGTCTGTGCCGGACCCGAACGCCATGTCTCGCATCAGCTCGACGAAGCGCACGTCGCCGTCGCCGCCCAAATATGACTTCGTCTCCTGCGTTTCGTTCAGCAGCCGCTCGGCCTTCTTCACCGCGCGCAGGATCGGCGTGTTGCCCGCCGCGTCGCGATAGACGCCGACGCCGAGGTCGATCTTGTGCGGGCGCGGATCGCGGCGAACCATGCCGATGATCGCCAGCAAGGGGTCGCTCGGCTGCGGCGTCAGCGCCTCGAGCAGGCGCGGCCGTGCCAGCTGTTCAACCTCGCCCATTGCTCATCCTCCCAATCTTGCCGGCGGCATACAGGCTAAGCGGCGCAGTGCAAATTCGCCGGCGCTTGATCCGCGCGCCTATCGGGCCTATCTGCTGCCTCGCGGGACCGGGCCCCTCTGGCGACCAGCTCATTTG
>JBBSLM010000378.1:0-2571 GCA_038255245.1 Sphingomonadales bacterium | reverse complement strand
GCGCGGCGGCTGGCCGGAGATCTGGATCCCGGCCTCGCGGAATTGATGTTGATCGAGTGAGCGGACCCGCCAGCCGGCAGGTGCGGCAGGCTATTGATTCGGTCCGAAGGCGCTGTTGCCGGCGCGGGTGCGGCGTTCCTCCAGCGCGCGCAGCACATCGGGGGCACGGCTGTCCTGCCGGGCATAATCGAGCGCCGAATAGCCGGCGAAACTGTCCTGACGGCTGGGGTCCGCGCCTTGCCCGAGCAACAGATTGATCATCGCCAGCCGCTCCGGAACCGATATATGCCGGGCCTGAACGGCGAGGATCAGCGGCGTTTCGCCGCGCTGATTGGCCTGGTCCACCCGCGCCCCGCGCGCCAGCAATTGGGTCGCGCCTTCGGTCCAGCCAAGCTGCGCGGCCAGACCGAGCGGCGTTGTGCCGTCGCCCATCGCGAGGTCGGCGCGGGCGCCGCGCGAGAGCAGGAAGGCCAGCCACTGCAGATTGCGCTGCCGCACCAGAATATGGAGCGCGCCTTCGCCGCTACTCTCCTCGCGCGCATTGATGGCATTCGAGCTTGGATTGCTGACGATCCGCTGCACCACTTCACTGTCGCCGCTGCGCACCGCTTTCAGGAAGGTGTAGGATTCGGAAAAAGCCTGCGCGGCGAGCGGAGCTGCAACCATTGCGATGACCGCGGCGGGCAGGAGGAAGCGCGGGAGGCTGCTCATGGAACGGATACCTATAAGGGATAGCGGCTTGATCCCAGCCGTTTAGCAAAGCAAGGCTGGCCTTGTCATGAACCATCGCGCAATCCCGTCAGGCCTGCTCGCCGCCGCCCTCCTGTTCGTCGCCGCTTGCGGGCAAGGGGCCGCGCCCGCGGGTGAGTCCGCTCAGCCGGGATCGCTGGCCGGGTCGACGGTCGGCGGACCGTTCAGCCTGATCGACCAGGATGGCCGCCGGGTCCGCGATACCGATTTCAACGGCCGCTACCGATTGATCTATTTCGGCTTCGCCAATTGCCCGGACGTCTGCCCGGTCGATCTGCAGGTGCTGGGCGCGGGCTTGCGCCGGTTCGAGAGCGAGGATGCCGCGCGCGCCGCGAAGGTGCAGCCGATCTTCATCACCGTCGATCCCGAGCGCGACACGCCCGAAATGATGAAGCGCTATGTCGCCAATTTCCATCCGCGCCTGATCGGCCTGACCGGCAACAGCCAAGAGATCGACGCGGCCAGCCAGGAATATGGCGTCTATGCGATGAAGGGCGAGACCAGCCCGGGCGGCGGCTACAATGTTGATCACAGCCGGATCGTGATGCTGTTCGGGCCCAATGGCGAGCCGATCACCATCATTCCGCATGACCAGGGGCCGGAAGGGTTTGCGGCGGAGCTCAGCCGGTGGGTGCGCTGAGGGACCGTTTCTGGGAGCTGCCGATCGAAGCGCTCGACGGCGCCGAGTGGGAGGCTTTGTGCGACGGCTGCGGGAAGTGCTGCCTCCATAAGTTGGAAGATGCCGAGACCGGCGAAGTCCACCCGACCAACGTCGCCTGCAAATTGCTCGATCGGCGCAGCGGGCGGTGCAGCGACTATAAGAATCGCCGCAAATATGTGCCCGATTGCGTGCGCCTGACGCTGCCGAAACTGCGCGACATGGACTGGCTGCCATCGACTTGCGCCTACCGGCTGCGCTTTGAGGGCAAGCCGTTGTTCGACTGGCATTACCTTGTCAGCGGCGATCCGGAGAGCGTCCACATTGCGCAGATTTCGGTGCGCGGCTGGACCATCGCCGAGGAGGATGCCGGCGAGATCGAATATCACCTTGTCGACCGCGACCTTTGAACTCAGCCTCGGCGGCGCGCCATTGGTGCTGCGAGTCAACCGGCGGGCGCGCAAGATGATCCTGCGCCTCGACCGGCGCGGCGACCGGCTGACCTTGACCGTCCCGGCCAGCGTGTCGCGGCGCAAGGCCCTGGCCTGGGCGGCGACACACGAGGAATGGGCGCGCGGCGCCGTGGCGGCGCGGCCGGCGGTGACCCGTTTGGCGCCAGGCGCGGAGTTGATGCTGTTCGGGCGGGCGCATTCGATCGATTGGGAGGCGGGTCGCCCGCGGCGGATCGCGCTCGCGGGGGACCGGATCGTCTGTGGAGGCCCGGCGGAAGGGCTCGAGGCGCGGCTCTTGCGCTGGTTGCGGCGCGAAGCGCTGGCGCTGCTGGCGCGGGAAACGGGCGAATATGCGGCGAGGCTCGGTAAGCCTGCCGGGCGGGTATCGGTCGGCGACCCGCGCTCGCGCTGGGGCAGTTGCTCGGCGCGCGGCGACATACGCTACAGCTGGCGGCTGATCTTGGCGCCGGATTTTGTGCGGCGGGCGACGGTGGCGCATGAAGTCGCGCATATGGTGCATATGCATCACGGCCCGGACTTCCACATTTTGGTGGCGGAATTGTTCGGCGAGGACCCCTCGCCCGCCCGCGCCTGGCTGCGGCGCGAGGGCGCGGCGTTGCACCGGGTCGGCGCAGTTTAGTCTTCCAGCGCGGGTTCCGGCTGGGGCCGGCGCTCCTGTTCGAAGCCGGGGGGCGCCTGGCGGGGCGGCGC
>JBBSLM010000377.1:0-2581 GCA_038255245.1 Sphingomonadales bacterium | reverse complement strand
TCTGCCAAGTTCATCCAGAGCTTCGCCGCGATCGGGCTGATCCCCGACAGCGGCGGCACCTGGGCCCTGCCCCGGCTGGTCGGCCAGGCCCGCGCATTGGGCCTTGCGCTGACCGGCGAGCCGCTGCCCGCCGAGACCGCAGCCGACTGGGGCCTGATCTGGAAAGCGGTCGAGGACGATGCGCTCGACGCCGAGGTCGATGCGCTGGCCGCCCGCTTCGCCGCCGGGCCCACCCGGGGCCTCGCCGCCATCAAGCGGATGATCCGCGAAAGCTGGAGCCAGACGCTCCCGCAGGAGCTGGAGCGCCAGCGCGACATGATGCGCGAGCTCGGCTTCTCGGACGATTATCGCGAAGGCGTCGCCGCCTTCATGGCCAAGCGCAAACCCATATTCACTGGAAAGTGACGTCATGAAGCCGCTGAAACTGTTGAATTTCGCCGAAGGCCAATGGGTCCAGGGCGCCGGCAATCTCGTCGATCTGCCCAGCGCGCTTACCGGTAATGTCTATGCCAGCACCGGCTCGTCCGGGCTCGATTTCAAGGCCATGCTCGACCACGCCCGCACTGTCGGCGGCCCTGCCCTGCGCAAGCTTACCTTCCACGAGCGCGCGCATATGCTGAAGGCACTCGCCAACGCCATCATGGCGCGCAAGGAAGAATTGTACGCGCTGAATTACGACACCGGCGCCACCCGCAATGACGGCTGGATCGACATCGAAGGCGGCGCGGGCACGCTCTTCTCTTTCTCCTCCAAGGGCCGCCGCGAACTGCCCAATGGCAAGATGCTGATCGACGGCGCGATGGAGCCGCTCTCGCGCGGCGGCAGCTTCGTCGGCCAGCACGTCTTCACCCCGCTGCAGGGCGTCGCTGTTCATATCAACGCCTTCAATTTTCCTGTGTGGGGGATGCTGGAGAAGCTCGGGCCGACGCTTCTGGCGGGCGTCCCCGCCATCGTGAAGCCTGCGTCGGCCACCGCCTGGCTCGCCGAGGCCGCCTTCCGCATCATGATCGAGGCGGACATCCTCCCGCCCGGCGCGCTGCAATTCATCGCGGGCTCGACCGGCGATCTGCTCGATCACCTCACCTGCCAGGACGTGGTCAGCTTTACCGGCTCGGCCGCCACTGCGATGAAGCTGCAATCGCACCCGGTGATGGCCCGCGAGTCCGTCCGCTTCATCGCCGAGCGCGACAGTTTGAACGCCTCCATCCTTGGCCCCGATGCCGGCCCGGACACGCCGGAATTCGACCTGTTCGTGAAAGAAGTCGTGCGCGAAATGACGGTGAAGGCGGGCCAGAAGTGCACCGCCATCCGCCGCGCCATGGCCCCCGCTTTGCATCTCGACGCCGTCCAGGACGCCATCGCCGCCCGCTTGGCCAAAGTGAAGATCGGCGATCCGCGCGAGGAAGGC
Source organism: Sphingomonadales bacterium (assembly GCA_038255245.1). Taxonomy (GTDB): domain Bacteria; phylum Pseudomonadota; class Alphaproteobacteria; order Sphingomonadales; family Sphingomonadaceae; genus Allosphingosinicella. The sequence continues at coordinate 1,173 of JBBSLM010000377.1, read as the reverse complement.
GTCACCATGGGCGCGCTCGCCAGCAACGACCAGCGCGATTCCGTCCGCGAGGCCGTGGCCGAACTCGCCAAATCCGCCCGGATCGTGGCCGGCGACCCCGACCGCGATTTCGGCACCGGCAGCTTCCTCGAACCGATCCTGCTGCGCTCCGACGACCCCTGGGGCTCACCCGCCATCCACGACGTCGAGCCGTTCGGCCCGGTCGCGACGATCATGCCTTATCGCGACCTCGACGACGCCATCGCGCTGGCCAATCGCGGCATGGGCAGCCTCGCGCTCTCGCTCTTCACCTACGATACGCAGGTCGCGCAGGATTTCGTGCTCGGCGCCGGCGCCTACCACGGCCGCATGGTGATCATCGACCGCACATCGGCGAAGGAAAGCACCGGCCACGGCTCCCCCCTGCCCGTCCTCGTCCATGGCGGCCCCGGCCGCGCCGGCGGCGGCGAGGAGATGGGCGGCATCCGCGGCGTCGCCCATTATATGCAGCGCACCGCCCTGCAAGGCGCGCCGGAAATGCTCGCCAAAGTGATCGGCCAATGGCTCCCCGGCGCCGACAAGCCCACCGGCGACACCCACCCCTTCCGCCTCCGCATCGCCGAACTGGAAATCGGCTACACGCTGAAGACCGCCAGCCGCACGGTCACGCTGGAAGACGTCGAGCATTTCGCCCATTTCACCGGCGACACTTTCTACGCCCACATGGACGACGAAGCAGCCAAAGCGAGCCCGATCTTCGAAGGCCGTGTCGCCCACGGCTATCTGATCCTGAGCTTCGCCGCCGGGCTTTTCGTCGAGCCCGCCCCGGGCCCGGTGCTCGCCAATACCGGCCTGGAGAACCTCCGCTTCCAGACGCCGCTTTACCCCGGCGATGCGATGCGCGTGGAACTGACCGTCAAAGCCAAGTCCGTCCGCGACGAGGAAAAAGGCGAGGTGCGCTGGGCGGTTGCGATCTACAACCAGAAGGACGAAGTGGTCGCCACTTACGATCTGCTGACGATGAACCGGCCATAATCCCCCACCCGTCACCCCGGACTTGATCCGGGGTCCACCTTCTTTACCAGCGGAAGATAAGGTGGATGCCGGGTCAAGCCCGGCATGACGAAGTTTGGAGCGTCTTATGCGTATCGTGCTTGCCGCCCTCCTGCTCACCGCCTGCCAGGCCGCGCCGAG
>JBBSLM010000376.1:0-2606 GCA_038255245.1 Sphingomonadales bacterium | reverse complement strand
CGGCGCGGCGGTCGTCGCCTGGCCCGCCAGCCTCGCGGTGACGCCGAACGCGCCCTATCGCCTGCGGATGCCGGGGGCGACGCCGCAGCGCATCTGGCTGCGGCCGATCGCGAACGGCGACGCGCTGAGCCGCGAGGCGCTCGCCCAGGCGCTGATCGCCGCGCGTTGCGAGGACCAAGTCGCGACTTTCGCCGCCCTCAACCTCGCGCCGGAAGCAGAACCGGTCGCGCCTTAGCCGCGCGCGCGCGATTCAGCGGTGAAGATAGTCGAAGACTAATCGATCTGGACTGTAGCCAATAACCTCGCAGCTCACCCGGTCGCGACGGGGCGCCTGCCCATACAGCACGACTTGGGGCTGGTCGGGAGAGACGTCCCCCGCCACCGGGTAGCCGATCCTTCCGCATTGATTTGAGAATAAATATGCCGTGCCGCGATAACGCTGACCGGTTCGTGTGCCTGTGAAGACAACATCCCCGGGCCGAGCCGGAACGCCGCTGGCCGGCCGGAGATAGGAAAACGTCCTTGTGGACCCAGTCGAGGTGAGAGCGATTGTCGATCCGTTATGACGCCAGACCGTGCCGCTCACAGGGAGATCCGCGTCCTCATCTGATGTGGCTGGGGGCGGGGCGGCGGGAGGAGCAGCCGACGGGTCGGAACCCTTTGGTGGCGCCCGGCTTGGCGGGTTGTCGTTGGTCGCTACGACTTTCTTGGCAGGCTCCGTACGTGCCTTCGTTTCGTTTGTGTCCAAGGCAGTTACTTGGTCCGCTCCCGGGGGTCTGACTGCGAGGAACAGCAGAATGGCGAGGATACCAAGAAGAGCAACCGTAGAAAGGCCGAGCAATATCGTGGAACCGACGCTTGTTGCCCGCACGGCCATTGGCGCCGGCCCCGATCCGGCATGCCGACCAGCATCCGCCCGGTAAACACGGGCCGCAATTTCGGCGGGTGCGGCCGGAGAGTTGCCGTCGATCCATTGGGCGTCGAGCAATTCCTGGCGGAGCAGTCCCTCATCGACGACCTCCAGCCTGACCGGGATCAGCGCCTTGCCCTCCTGGCGGGCGACCAACAGGTGGCGATCCACTTCGCGGCTCGCGGCGGCGGCGCGGTCGAACAGGAGGACGACGCCAACGGCGCCGCGGAGCCTTTCAATGGCTTCGGAAGCCAATTGGCCGTCAGGTGCAAGCGACCCTGTCCAGCAGTCGATACCGTGCGATTTCAGCGCGCGGGACAGATCGGCCGCCTTTGCAGCGGTCGATGGTTGAGAAATGAGAAAAAGCGAAGGCGCTTGACCAGCCACCTGCACCCCCTTGCCACGCAGCGTCAGGCCGCAGGATGGGTGGTGCCGAGTGGTCCGGTCAAGCCTTTCCGCTTAGCCCCGTGCGCGCTGCCTCGGGCGACCGGTGGGCTTGACCGCGCCGGCGTGGCGGCCGACTTCGCCGCGGCGAGGGGCGCGGGGCTGCCAGCGGCGCTCTTCGCTGCTGGTGTCGACGGCGACATTCTTGCGGGTCGATTTGATCCGGGACGCTTCCTGATTGAAATTGGCCGGGAGCGGCGCGACGTCGATCTTCTGACGGGTCAGCTTCTCGATGTCCTTCAGATAAGGACGCTCGTCCTCGGCGCAGAAGGAGACGGCGACGCCCGCGGCGCCCGCGCGCGCCGTCCGCCCGATACGGTGGACATATTGTTCCGGCACGTTCGGCAGCTCGAAATTGATCACGTGGCTGACGCCCGACACGTCGATGCCGCGCGCGGCGATGTCGGTCGCGATCATGATCTTCACGTCGCCCGACTTGAACGCGGCCAGCGCCTTCTCGCGCTGCGGCTGGCTCTTGTTGCCGTGGATCGCGGCGGAGCCGATGCCGTTCCCGGCAAGCAACTTAACGACACGGTCGGCGCCATGCTTGGTGCGGGTGAAGATCAGCACGCGGTCCATATTGCCGCGATCGCCGAAGCCGACGCGCAGCATGATGGTGAGCAAGGCCTGCTTCTCGTCCTGGCGGCAAAAGCTGACGAACTGATCGACGCGCTCGGCGGTGGTCGCCGCCGGGGCGACGCGCACCTCGGCGGGATCGGTCAGGAATTTGTCGGCCAGTTCGCGGATCGTCTTGGGCATGGTGGCCGAGAAGAAGAGCGTCTGGCGCTGCGTCGGCAGCATCTTCACGATCTGCTTGAGCGCGTGGATGAAGCCGAGGTCGAGCATCTGGTCGGCCTCGTCGAGGACGAGGATCTCGACCTCGCGGAGCGAAAGCGCGCGCTGCTCGACCAGGTCGATCAGGCGGCCCGGGGTGGCGACGAGGACGTCGACACCGCGCGACACATCGCGGCGGTTCATGTTGATCGAGGTGCCGCCGAAGACGGTGGCGACCTTCAGGCCGGCGAACTGGCCATAGGCGCGGGCGCTGTCAGCGATCTGGCCGGCCAGCTCACGGGTCGGGGCGAGCACCAGCATCCGGCACATGTGCGGGCGCAGCGGGCGCTTCGAGGCGACCAGGCGGTCGATCGACGGCAGCATGAAGGCGGCGGTCTTGCCGGTGCCGGTCTGCGCGATGCCCAGCAGATCGCGGCCCTTCAACAAGGTCGGGATCGCCTGCAGCTGGATCGGGGTG
>JBBSLM010000375.1:0-2625 GCA_038255245.1 Sphingomonadales bacterium | reverse complement strand
GGCGGGCAGGCGACGCTAGAGATCGGGAACGTGCGTTTCTATCGGTGAAATTAAAGCCCTCCCCCGCGAGGGGGGAGGGCTATTCATGGACAACTCTCCGCCGCCGGAATCTTCGCAAGGCCGCGCCCCGCGGCCGCGCCGGTCAGCGCGCCATTCTCCACCGCCAGCACGCCGTTCACCACCACCGCGCGAACGCCCACCGCCAGCAAAGTCGGCTGCTCATAGGTGGCGCGCTCCGCATAGGTGGCCGGATCGAACACAACGATATCCGCAAACGCCCCCGCCCGCAGCCGCCCGCGCTCGGCAATCCCGAACGTGTCGGCGGTCAGCGACGTGCTCCTCTCAATAAATTCGCGCAGCGTCAGCACCCGCCGACGCACGACATATTCGGCATATTTGCGTGCGAAGCTGCCATAGACGCGCGGATGCCCGGCCGAGGCGTCCGAGCCGGTCATCACCCACGGCCGCGCCATGAAGGCGGCGATGTCGGCCTCCGCCATGTTGAACGAGGCGACCGCCGGGTCGGCGACGCGGATCACGGCGATGGCGGCAGCAACCGGATCGCCCGTCCCAGCGACTTCCGAGAGCCGCCGCCCACGCTGCGCCCCTTCCGTGATCAGCAGCGCCTGCGCGCCGCCGCGCCTCCGCATATTCTCCGCCATCTCGCCCCGCAGCCGCGCCGCGACCGCCAGATCATCGAACCGCCGCAGCAAAGCCGTCCGCCCGCCATCCTGCGCCCAGCGCGGCACCAGAGCCGCAGCCAGGCTCGTGCCCGAAGCCGTCCAGGGATATTGATCCGCGGTCACGCGCTGCCCCGCCGCCCGCGCCGCCTCGATCCGGGCAATGATCGCCGGCGCCTGGCCATGCACGTCGACGCCCAGCGCCTTGATGTGGGAGATGTTGACCGGCAGCCCAGCCTGACGCCCGACCGCGATCGCCTCGTCCACCGCCGCCGCCAGCCCGATCGAATAAGAGGATTCGTCGCGGATATGGCTGTCGTAAAGACCGCCGCGCCGTCCCGCCTCGCGGGCAAGCGCAACCACTTCGTCCGTCCGCGCGAAGCTCTGCGGCGCGTAAAAGAGGCCGGTCGAAAGGCCGAGCGCACCCTCGCACATAGCATGGGCGACGATGCCCTTCATCAGTTCGAGTTGGTCAGGCAGCGGCGCGCGGTCTTCCAGGCCGACAACCGCGCGGCGCACCGAGCCGAAACCGACGAAAGTCGCATAATTGATCCCGACGGGCCGCGTCCGCCAGCGGCCGAGCACACCCGCCACATCGCGCTCGCCGCCGCCGTCATTGCCGATCACCGCCGTCGTCACGCCCTGCATCAGGAAGGCGGGCACTAGCCGCGTCTGCCCATCGTCCGACGCCAGATCGCCGCCGACATGGGTGTGCGGATCGATGAAGCCCGGGGCGACGATCATGCCGCGCGCATCGATTACCTTGGCGGCGCGATAGGTCAGGCGCGGCCCGACCGCGCGGATGCGGTCGCCCTTGACCGCGACATCGCCGGTGAACGGCGCGCCGTCGCCGGTGTAGATCGTGCCGCCGCGGATGATCAGATCGACCCGCTCCGGCGGCGCGCCCCCCCCAAGCGCGAGCGCCGCCGCCAGCAATCCGATCCAGCGCATCCTCATCCGTCACCCCAGAAACCGGCTGCGGGCGGATGGAGCAGCCCATCTTCGTCCCGCACGCCGCCGGCGCGATCCTCCGCAAGCCAGAGCGGCCCGTCAAGGTCGACGAAGTCCGACATCATCGCGATTCGGAAGGCGGGCGCGATCGACAGCGAGCTGGAGATCATGCAGCCCGTCATCAGTTTCAGCCCCCGCGCCCGCGCCTCGCGGACCAATTCCAGCGCGCCGGTCAGCCCGCCGCTCTTGTCGAGCTTCACATTGACCGCCTGATAGCGCGCCGCGACCCGGTCGAGATCGGCCGCGACATGCACCGCCTCGTCCGCGCAGATCGACACCGCCGAGATGAAATGCTCCAGCCAGCTGTCGTCGCCCGCCGGGACCGGTTGCTCGAGCAGGGCCACGCGCGCTTCGACCAGCGCGTCCTGCATGGTCGCGAGCAGATCCTGATCCCAGCTTTCATTCGGATCGACGATCAGGGCCGCATCCGGCGCCGCCGCCCGCACCGCGCGGATGCGCGCCGCCGGATCCTCGGCATCCACTTTCATCTTCAGCAAGGGCGCGCCGGCGGCGTCACGCGCCGCCGCCGCCATCGCTTCCGGCGTATCGATGCCGATGGTGAGCGCGCTGGTGATGGGCCGAAGCGGCTCGCCGACGGCCTTGCCCGAAAATTGCGCCTCCAAATCCCACAGGGCGCAATCGACCGCATTGCGCGCCGCGCCCGCCGGCATCGCGCTCAGCAGCTCCTCGCGGCTCGCACCCGCCTCGATCAGCTCCCGCACCGCCTCGATTGCCGCCAGCGCGCTGTCGATGCTCTCGCCATAGCGCGGATAGGGCACGCCCTCACCCCGCCCCACCACGGCGCCCTCGCCAACCTCCACCGTCACCACATCGGCCGCGAGCTTGACGCCGCGGGCGATGCGGAAGGGGCGGCTCAGCGGGAAACGGTCGTGGCGTGCGCTAAGGGTGCGTCGCATAGCAATTCGTCGAGGAT
>JBBSLM010000374.1:0-2636 GCA_038255245.1 Sphingomonadales bacterium | reverse complement strand
CCCATTTGATATTCTCCTGAGGATTGATCGCCATCTAGTGTTGCGGACGCCCGGTCGCTACCCTTCGCGCATAATGCGGGGGGAATGGATGGCGCGCGGCACTCTTTTCTACGCGGGCGGGCTGCTGGCCCTGCTCGCCGCCTTCGCGTTCAAGCATGTGCTGATCGCGCCGCCCGAAAGCCCGGCCCAGATCGAGGCCGGTACCTTCGACCCGAACCGCGCCTTCGCCCGGCTTGAGCGGATCCTTGCCGACCAGCAGCCCCATCCGGTCGACAGCCCCGGCAGCGACGGCGTGCGCGACCGCATCCTCGCCGAAATGCGCGCCGCCGGGCTGGAACCGCGGGTCAGCGACGCGATGACCTGCAATTCCTTCACCCGCAGCCGCAGCGTGAATTGCGCCCGCGTCCGCAACCTCGCCGCCACGATCGGCCCGGCCGAGGGCGAGCATCTCCTGCTCGTCGCCCATTATGACAGTACCCCGGCCGGGCCCGGCGCGGCCGACGCCGGCATCGCCGTCGCCACCCTGCTGGAGGTCGCCGAACAATTGCGCGGCCGCGAGCTGCAGCGTCCCGTCACTTTCCTGTTCAACGAAGGCGAGGAAAGCGGCCTGCTCGGTGCGCGCGCCTTCCTCGACAGCGACCCCGCCGCCGCCCGCGTCACCACTTTGGTCAACCTCGAAGCCCGCGGCGTCGACGGCCCGGCGATCATGTTCGAGACGAGCCGGCCCAACGCCGCCCCGATCGCGCTTTATGCGGGCGCGGTCGACCGCCCGGTCGCCAATTCGCTCAGCACCGATTTCTACCGCCTGCTGCCCAATTCCACCGACGTCGCGGTGTTCGAGGAACGGCCCTGGACCATCCTCAATCTCGCCATCATCGGCAACGAGACGCGCTATCACAGCCAGGGCGACGACCTCGCCGCGCTCGACCGGCGTAGCCTCTATCATATGGGCAGCCAGGCGCTGCAGGTAACGCTCGCCCACGTCGGCGGGGTCGAAGCATCCGCACCCGGCGATCTGATCTACGCCGACATATTGACGCGGCACCTCGTCACCCTGCCCCTGCCCGTCGGACTCGTCCTGCTCGGCCTGATCATCCTCGGCCTCGGCTATAGCATGATCAAGCGCCGCGCCTGGAGTTCGCTCCTCGCCTGCGCTGGCGCGGCGGTTTCCACCGGGCTTATCGCCGTCGCCCTGACCACGATCGTGCAGGAGCTTCGCCCTGGCGAATTCTGGCGCGCCTGGCCGATCGCCATGCAGCTTGCCACCGCTGCGACCGCCATCGCGGCGATGGCGCTCTGCCTCCGCTTGGCCCGCCGCGCGACGCGCGCGCAGCTGCGCGTCGCCGCCTGGTTGCTGATCGCCCTCACCGGCGGCGGCATCGCCTTCATCGCCCCGGGCGCGGCGATTTATTTCCTGGTCGGCCCCTTGATCCTCCTCGCCGGCATCCTCGCCGAACGCTGGAAGCCGGGCGCGGAGCGGGTCGCCGCCTGGATCGCGGCGGCCGCGCAGCTGGTCACCTTGCTCCCGGTCGTGGCCCTGGTCGAACTGCTGCTGAGCACCAGCCCGGGCTGGATCGCCGCCCCGCTCGCGGTGCTCGCCGCCTTGCCGCTGGTCATCGAGTTAAGGCCGGAAATCCGCGAAGGACGAATGGACCTGATCGTGCCACTAGGCGCGGTCGCCGCGGCCTGGGCGGCCGTGCTCATGGTCCCGGCTTACTCGGCCGACCGCCAGCAGATCTTCACGATCGAACATGCACGCGACCGCGCCACCGGCAAGGCTAGCTGGGGCATTTACAGCGACGGCGCCCCTCTGCCCGCAGGCTATGACGCGACGGGTCCGTGGGAACGCGGCGCCGTAAATTATGCCCGCCGTCCGCGCTGGATCGCAACTGCGCCGAACCATGATGGCCCCGCACCGACCCTGCAAAAGCTCAGCGAGCGCGAGGTGGCCGACGGACGTCTGGTGACGCTCCGCCTCGTCATGAATGGCTGGGACGGCGCGGCGCTGCAGGTGCCGGCGACCGCCCATCTCCGCTCGCTCAGCGCCAATGGCGTCGAGCGGCGTTTCGGTGACGGCGAAAGCGATTTCGCGATCCGCTGCGCCGGCCGCACCTGCGACGGCTTCACCTTCGATTTGCTGGTCGGATCGATGCAGCCGGTCGATGCCAATCTGATCGGCAACGTCGCCCGCCTGCCCGATTTCGCGGCGCCCTTGGTTCAGGCGCGACCGCAGAACGCCCGGCCACAATATGTGCCGGACGCCAGCTACGCGCAAACGCCAGTGCGTTTTTAGGCTTCGGTCGGCTTGGCCGGAGCCGCGTCCTTGGCCGGACGGGTGTCGCGGCGCTCGGCGATGCGGGCCGACTTGCCGGTGCGGCCGCGCAGATAATAGAGCTTCGCGCGCCGGACGACGCCGCGGCGCACGACCTCGATCGAATCGACGTTCGGGCTGTACAGCGGGAAGACACGCTCGACGCCTTCGCCGAAGCTGATCTTGCGGACGGTGAAGCAGCTGCCCATGCCCTTATTGGCGCGGGCGATGCAGACGCCTTCGAAATTCTGCACGCGCGAACGCTCGCCCTCGACCACCTTCACGCCGACGCGCAGGGTGTCGCCGGGGCGGAATTCGGGGATGG
>JBBSLM010000373.1:0-2637 GCA_038255245.1 Sphingomonadales bacterium | reverse complement strand
GTCGGACTTGTTCAGCACGACGATCTCGACCTTGTCCTCCAGGCCCGCGCCATAAGCGTCGAGTTCCTCGCGGACGATCGCATAAGCTTCGCCCACATCCTCATTATTGGCGTCGACAAGGTGGATAAGCACGCGGGTGCGCTCAACATGGCCGAGGAAGCGATCGCCGATCCCGGCCCCTTCGGCGGCACCCTCGATCAGGCCCGGAATGTCCGCGAGGACGAAATCCACGCCTTTGTAGCGGACCATGCCGAGCTTGGGGCTCAGCGTCGTGAACGGATAGTCGCCGACCTTGGCGTTGGCATTGCTGACCGCGTTCAGGAACGTCGACTTGCCCGCATTGGGGAGCCCGACCAGCCCGGCATCGGCGAGCAGTTTCAGCCGCAGCCACACCCAGGCCTCCTCGCCCGGCCAGCCGGTGCCGTGCTGGCGCGGCGCGCGGTTGGTGCTGGTCTTGTAGCTGGCATTGCCGCGCCCGCCGTCGCCGCCGCGCAGGAAGATCAGGCGCTGGCCGGCCTCGGTAATGTCGGCGAGCAACGTGCGCTCCTCGTCATCGGCGAGGATCTGGGTGCCGATCGGCACCTTGATGATCAGATCGTTGCCACCCGCGCCGGTGCGGTTGGAGCCCGCGCCGCCCTTGCCCCGCGGCGCCCGGAAATGCTGGGTGTAGCGAAAGTCGATCAGCGTGTTCAGGCCCTCGACCGCCTCGAAGATGATGTCGCCGCCCTTGCCGCCTTCGCCGCCGTCCGGGCCGCCATATTCGATATACTTCTCCCGCCGGAAGCTCACCGCGCCTGGGCCGCCTGAACCGGAAGAAACGTAAATCTTGGCCTGATCGAGAAAATGCATGGCCGCGACTTAGGCGCTTGGCGGCGGTATCGCTAGGCCGCGTCCGCGCTGGCCGCCGCCCGGTACAACTCGATCGCCTGCGCGATGCGCTGCCTGGCGAGTTCGCGGGCGCGGCCGCGCGGCAGGCCGAGGCTGGCGGCCATTGGGGCGCCCAGCAGCGAATCGCCGAGCGCGTTGAGCACGAGGGCGAGGGTCAGTTCGGCCACCACGCGCTCTTCGACGCCGTCCGCCAGCCGCCCGACCAGCGCCCGGATCGCCTCCAGAATCGGCTCCAGCGCGCCATGCTCGCCCGACAGGATCATCCAGGCGGCGAGCGCCCCCGCGCCCCCCTCGCCGAACGCATCGAAGGTCTGCTCGACAATCTCGATCGGATCGCCCTTGCCCTCGCGGGCGCGGATGACCGCTTCGCCGATCGAGGCAGTGACCTGTTCGGCCATCGAGCGGGCCAGTTCGGTGCGCAGCTCTCCGGCCGAGCCGAAATGGTGGAGCAGGTTGGCGTGGGTGCGGCCGATCCGCGCCGCGACCGCCTTCAGCGTGACCGCCTGCGGCCCTTCCTCGATCAGGATCGCGCGCGCGGCCTCCAGCGCGGTCGCTCGGCTCTCGGCCGGCGACAGGCGGGTCCGCACTATTGACATTCGTGTAAGTAGATAATAATTTCGGTCACGGATCCGGAGATAGACCGATGCGCCGCGAAACGACACCCGCCGATCTCACCATCACCCCGCGCGACCGCCGCTTCGGCCGCGGACAGGACGCGACGCGCTGGTGGATGAACGGCGATCCGGTCGCGACCGCATTCTACAATGCGCTGAGCGCGACCTTCCCAAAGGGCGAGGGTTTCTTCGTGGAGAGCGTACGCGCCTTTCGCGACGGCGCCGAGCCGAAGCTGGCGGCCGAGATCAAGGCCTTCACCACGCAGGAAGTGATGCACAGCCGCGAGCATGTGCAGTTCAACAGACAAGCGGTCGATGCGGGCTACGATCTGTCGAAGCTCGAGGGGCGGGTGGACGAGCGGCTGGCGCTGATCCGCTCCAAGCATCCGATCGCCGCGCTCGCCGCGACGATGGCGCTGGAACATTTTACCGCGATCCTCGCGCACCAATTGCTGAGGAACCCGCGCCATCTGGCCGGGGCCGACGCCGAATCGGCGGCGATGTGGCGCTGGCACGCGATCGAGGAGATCGAGCATAAGGGCGTCGCTTACGACACCTGGCTGCACGCGACGAAGGACTGGACGCGGGGCAAGCGCTGGAAAGTGAAGGCCAAGGTGATGCTGCTCGTCACCCGGAATTTCGTCATCGACCGCAGCGCCGGCGTGCTGGAATTGCTGCGCCAGGACAATATCACCGGCGTCAAGGCGGTGCGCCGGATGATCTGGTTCGCCTGGATCCGCCCCGGCATGATGCGCAAGATATTGGGCGCGTGGGTGGCCTTCTTCCTGCCGCGCTTCCACCCGTGGAATCATGACGACCGCGCGTTGATCGCGAAAGCGGAGACCGAACTCGGCGCGAGCCCGGCCCCGTCGTTCGCGGCAGCCTAAGCTAAATCCTCCCCTGCTTTTGCAGGGGAGGGGGACCGCTCGCGACGCGAGCGGTGGAGGGGCGCGCCGGAGGCGCGTTCTTTCTCGAAGATTTCCGCGCCGACGGCGCGGCCCCTCCACCATGCTTCGCATGGTCCCCCTCCCCGCGAAATCGCGGGGAGGATTGGTTACGCCGCGAGCTTTGGACAGGCCGCGACCGGCTCCTGCTCTTCCTCGCGGTTCAGCTCGATCACGAATTCGGCCATGGG
>JBBSLM010000372.1:0-2649 GCA_038255245.1 Sphingomonadales bacterium | reverse complement strand
TTGTAAAAAGGGGAGTATTGAAATGACTGAACGAGATCGTGAAACCGTGGTTGTGACCGATACCGGCGACCGCAGCGGCGGCGCCGGGCTGATCATCGCGATCGTGCTGGTCATCGCCCTGATCGTCGGCGGCTTCCTGCTTTATCGCAGCGGCGCTTTCAGCGGTGGCGGTACCAATATCGAGGTTCCCGACAAAATCGACGTGAACGTCAATCCGGCCAAATAAAGCTGGCAATCTCGTCTCCTCCGCCTGGCTGCGCTAGGACCTAGGCGGAGGAGATGGCCGCTATCCGCAACATCGTCATCCTCACCGGTGCGGGCGTCTCCGCCGAATCCGGCATCGCCACCTTCCGCGCCGCCGACGGCCTGTGGGAGGATCATCGCGTCGAGGATGTCGCCACGCCCGAGGGCTTCGCGCGCGATCCGGCTCTGGTGCAGCGTTTCTACGACGCGCGCCGGGCCCGGTTGCGGGAAGTCGCCCCCAATCCGGCGCACGCGGCGCTGGCGCGGCTTGATGCGGCATGGCCCGGCGAGCTGCTGATCGTCACCCAGAATGTCGACGATTTGCACGAGCGTGCCGGGGCGCGACGTTTGCTGCACATGCACGGCGAATTGAAGTCCGCCTGGTGCCTGTCGTGCGACGCGCGCTCGCCGTGGGATTCGAGCCTTGGCGACGCGCCAGCCTGTCCGGCCTGCGTCGCCGAGGGACAGTTACGCCCCGACATCGTCTGGTTCGGCGAAATGCCTTACGAAATGGATCGGATCGATCGAGCGTTGATGGGCGCGGACCTGTTCGTCTCGATCGGCACCTCGGGCGCGGTCTATCCCGCCGCCGGCTTCGTCCAGACCGCCCGCTATTGCGGTGCCCGCACGATCGAGCTCAACCTCGAACCGAGCCAGGGCAGCGCCTTTTTCGACGAGACCCGGCTGGGGCGAGCAGGGGCGTTGGTCCCGGTGCTGGTGGAGGAACTGCTCAGCGCCTGGCCAGCACCATATCCTCACCGGTCTTGAGCCGCCCGATCTCGATCCCGAGCATCGCCGCCACGGCCCCTGCGGGCCGCCAGGGCGCTGGATATTCCGCCACGATCTCGCGGCCTTGGACGTCGCTGCTGCGAACGAGTTCGAACGATGCGTCCGGCCGGACATTGTCCAGTCCGGCCCATTCCAGCCGCTGGCGCGCCCGGGTCACGGTGTCCGTGTCGCTGGTGATTGCCCGCGCTGGATCGGCCGCTGCGGCCTCCGCCAGCGCCTCCGAAGCAAAGCGCGGGTGATTGTTCTGCAGCGTCATCACGCCGACGTTCAGCGCCACCACCAACCCCGCCAGTGCAGCCCCGCGCCGCGCCGGCATCCGCGCCAGCCAGGCGCCGACCAGGATCGCCGCCGCCGTCGCGGTCGGCGTGAAATAGCGCGGGTTCAACACCAGCTTGTTCGACAGCAAGGCCACCAGCACGAACGACGCCGCCCCCATCGCCAGCACCGGCGCGAACTTGCGCCAGTCGAAGCCGGTGCCGAGCAAGGAGAAGGTCGCCGGAATCGCCAGCCAGAAGAGCAAAACGAACTCATTGTTGACCAGCAGCACCAGCAAGGGATCGACCGCCGGGTGAACCAGCAGATTGCCTTCCTCGTTCGCGGCGCGGTCCAAGGTCGAGTCGTGGTTGAAGGCCAGCCCGTAGCGATGCAACGGATCGCCGGTCATCGCCCATTGGAACCCCGCTTCGCCCAGCAGCACCAAGGCCGCGCCACAACCCGCCGCGAATATCGCCCAGCGCGGAACGGGCCGTCCCATCAGGAACAGCACACCGAAGCCGGACAGCGCCAGCACCGCCGTCTCCCGGCACAGCATCGCCATGCCCAGGGCCATGCCCGCCAGCACGCAGCGCCCCAGCCGCGGCCGCTCGATCTGCCCGATCAGCAGCCACGCGCCGAGCATCAGGAAGGTCGCCTCGGGCAGGTCGCAATTGACGATCGAGGCGCCCAGCGCGTTCAGCGGCAGCACCGCCAGCATCAGGCCGCCAAACCAGCCGCCGCGCTCCCCCGCGATCCGCCGCGCCAGCAGCGTTCCCATGCACACGAAAATCGCGAACCACAGGAGCGCGGTCAGGTGCAGCGCCATCACGTTCGGCCCGACCAGCTTCACCATCGCGGCGAGGGTCAGCACCAGGGGAAAGCGCGTCGTCCAATGATTGTCGCCGGCAAACGGCTCGCCCGCCGCCCATTTCAGCGCGCCCTGATAATAAAGCTCGTCGTCGGAGGCGATGAACCCGGTCCATCCCGCCGCCGCCGATAGTACAGCGACCAGCGCAATGATCAGCGGCCAGCCGATCGCGGAGGATCCCAGGCCCGATTTCCGTTCGAAACTTGTCGCGATGCTCGCCATGACGACGCCGGTAGCGCCAAAAGGTGAAAACATGCTGTCACCCCCGCGAAAGCGGGGGGCCAGATGCTCGACCCCATTAAGAGCTGGGTTCCCGCCTTCGCGGGAATGACACGATGAGAAGCCGGAGAATCCGCCTCATTCCACCCAGTCGAGCCCCATCTCTCGATACAGACCGCGATCTTCTTCCCAGTCCGGCTTCACCTTCACGTGCAGGAACAGGTGGACCTTCTTGCCCAGCAGATTGCTCAATTCGGTGCGCGAAGCCTCGCCGA
>JBBSLM010000371.1:0-2683 GCA_038255245.1 Sphingomonadales bacterium | reverse complement strand
GATTGCGCCGCGGCGGATCGAGGGCCGGCCGGTCCCGCCGAGCCACACGCCGAGGCCGGTGGCGGCGCCGAGCAAAGCGCCTTCCGGCGCGCCGGTGACCCGGATCGGGGCATAGCCCACCAGCAGGGTGAAGGCGTCGCGGGCAAGCAGGCTGACCACAGCGCCGACGATCAGCCCGCCCAGCGCGCCGCCGGCGATCTGCCAATAAGCGGGACGGTTCGCCGCGGCGGCAATGCCGACGCTGACCCCCGCCGCGCCGAGCAGGGCGACGAGCAGGGTGGCCGACGCCAGGACCAGCAACACAGACAAAGCTCCGACCCCCGGCTGCGCCGCACCAAGGGAGCCATAGAGGATGCCGCCGGCAATCCCGGCAATGCCGCCACCAACCATTCCGGCGATGCTCAACCGGAGGACGCCGGGCCAGAAACCGGGGGCAACTGATGCTGGTGCGGGGGCGGGGGCCGACCTGACCTCCGCCCGCTCGACCCGAGCGACGAAGCGGTAGCCATGCTTGGGCACGGTCTCGATGAAGCGTGGCCGGGCGGCGTCGTCGCCAAGCCGCTTGCGCAGGGTGCGGATGCACTGGGTGAGCGCTTCGTCGGTGACCGGAATGCCGGACCAGACTTCATCCATGAAGCGGTCCTTGGTGACCAGCGACCCGGCCTCCCGCACCATCAGAGCGAGCGCGTCGAAATAGCGCGCGTTCAGTTCGACCGGCGCGCCGCCGTCGAGCAGGCGGCGGTCGGCGGTGTCGAGCGTGAAGGTTTCGAAGCGGTAGATTATGTCATGTCCATCATGCCGGACTTGATCCGGCACCCGCCTTTCTTTGCCGTGGCCTAAAGAAGGCAGGCCCCGGATCAAGTCCGGGGTGACGAAATAGCTGACTCAATCCGGTTTCGTGACCGTCCCCCTCGGCGCGAAGTTCACCCGGCCGATCTCGCCGATGCGTCCATTTCGCAGCGAGCCTTCGACCAGTTCGTAGCCGAGCAAGGCGAACACTCGGTCGCCGAGGAAGATCGGGCGGGCATTGCCGTACCAGTCCACGCACGAGGCCTGGCAGGCATCGTCGGTCGCGTCGCCCGGCCGCGCATCGAGTTCGCCGGCGGGCGTGAAGGTGCGATTGTCGCGGCGCAGGAACAGCATCGCGGCGGCGGAGCCGAAATAGCGGCGGTGGGTCGGCTCGACGGTGCGCATTACCGGCAGTCCGATCGTGCCTGACGAGCCGTCGGCCGAGCCGCGGTCGGACCGGTAGAAGAAGCCGTGGCTGCGGCTCTCTCCTTGCGCAGCGGCGCGCTGGATATAGCGCTCGCCAATGCTGGGCCTCGAGCCGTCCAGATGGATGGCGGTGAAGCCCAGCCCTTCGCCCATATTGCCGAGCGCGAGCGCGTCGTGGCCCATCGCCTCGATCCGCTCGACGCCGTGGGGGAGGGAGAGGCGCACGGCCTCGCCGCCCGCGACCGGCACGGCGACGATGCCGCCCTCCCGCTCGCCCGCGCCATAACCGCTGCCGCCCGCGCCGTAGAGCAGGTAATTGCCGACGAAGCGGTTCTGCATATTGTAGGCGTTGGCGCCCAGCGCCGGGACCGGGCGATACATGCTGGCTTCGGCTTCGGTCGAGCCGTCGCCGAATGCACCGAGCGGCAACTGCAGCAGCGCCATGTTCGTGCCTTCGCCCGTCTCCGGCCCCCACATCGCGTCGCCGCGGCCTTCGGCCCGGACCAGCATGTCGAGCCGGCCGGCGGCCGCATCCTCGCGGAACGAGAATTGGTCGATCGGGACGCCGCGCGTACCGATCGCGGACGGGGTGTCCTCGCGCGCGAACGGCAAACGATAGACGTAGGAGGGCGCTGGCCCGCTGCCCTGCCGTCCGCCATGATCGGACACCGACAGATAGACCGCGTTCGAAGACACGTAGAAATTGCGCGAGGCCGGGCCGAGTACGGCGGTCGCCTGGCAATCCAGTTCGGCGGCGGTGAGGTCGCAATCGATCACGCTGTGCAGCGCTTCGAGGGAAGCGTCCTCGCGGCCCTTTATAGAAGGCGCGATGAAGACGCGGCGCGCGTCGGTGATGCGGCGGAAGGCGGCTCTCGATCCGTCCGGTCCCCAGCGGCGCACACCGGGGAGCGCCTCCAGAGGATCGTCGCCCTGCCAGCCGAGATAGAGCGGCGTATAATAGATCAGCCGGTTGCCGATCAGCCGCGAGGCATAATTGCGCGAGGAGTAATAATCGTTGGATTTCAGGTGCCAGGCATCCTCGAAGGTGAGTTGCCCATTGGGGGAAATGCGGAAGCGGTTCACCTCCGTGCCGCCGCGCGCATAGGAATAACCGATGACGATCACGCGATCGCCGGCGACCAGCATCTCGTCATACCAATCGCCCTGACCGCTCACCCCCGGCGGGAAGGCGTCGATCGTATCGACCGGGCGCATCGAGCCGCTCGCCAGGCTGATCGTGAACAGCCGCCCGCGGCGCAGCACGACCAGATAGTCGCGCCAATTCTTGACAATGCCGCCCTCATCGACCCCGGCTTCCTGATTGTTGGTGATGCTTTCTGACTCGGGCGACGCCGCGGCATCGGCAGAAGGTGCGGCTTGGGCAGCTGGTGCTGGAGATGCGGTGACGGCCGGAAGTTCATTGATGTTGTTATAATCCCGATATCGCCGCTCGCCCGCGCGTTGCAGG
>JBBSLM010000370.1:0-2683 GCA_038255245.1 Sphingomonadales bacterium | reverse complement strand
GTTCCAGCGCACGGTGTAGGCCAGATCGATGACGTTCTGGTCGCCGGTCAGGATCAGATTCTCGGCATTGCGGTCGCCGCCGGGGATCGGAATTTCCCGGATTTCCTCGACCTGCACCATCTCCACATTGGAAATGGGCGCCGGGAAGGTGAAGCCGACGCCGGGGTTCATCGTCCTATCGTAGCGGCCGAACGTGGTGACCACGCCGCGCGAGCCCGGCGCAACCGGGTGAATGCTGGTGAAGGCGATCCAGAGCAGGATGAAGGCGATCAGGCCGTAGACCCAGTAAGACCGTTTGATGCCGCCGCCGCCAGCGCCGCTGCCCGCGCCGCCGCCGAAGCCGCCGCGGATGCGATCGCGGCTGCGCTTCAACCAATCGTCGAGCGACGTGACATTCTCGTCATTGCCGGGGCGGCGCCGCGGACCGGGCCGGCCCCAGGGGTTGCGGGGACCGCCGCCGTCGCCGCCATCGGACCCGCCACCGCCGGACCCGCCGCCGCTTCCGCCCGAGCCGCCGCTGGGCGGGCTGCCCCATGGGCCGCCATTGTTACCGCTCATGGCGACGATGCGCCGACCCCAACCCGAAAGCCATTTCATGCGTTCTTTATAGGGACCCTCTGCGGCGAGGGAAGGGCGGGACGGGAAAAACAGTGGCGGATCGCCCCCGAGCCGCTATCGCCCGGCCCGAGATGAGCGATCCGAACCAGAGCCTGAGCGAGGCGCTGTCCCGCCTGGAAGCCCCCGGCGGCAATGGCGACCTGATGGCGTCGGGCCGGGTGCAGCTGGCGCGGGTCAAGGACGGGCTGGCCACGATCGTGGTCGAAGCGAGCGGGCTGAGCGCGGAGGAGCGGGCCATGCTCGAGCGCCGCATCCGCGCGGCTCTGGTCGGCCTATCGGGTATATCCGACACGCGCATCGCCATGAGCGTCGAGAAACGCGAAAAGACGATCATCGCGGTCGGCAGCGGCAAGGGCGGGGTCGGCAAATCCACCCTTTCCGCCAATCTCGCCGTCGCGCTGGGGCGGCTGGGGCGCAAGGTCGGGCTGATCGACGCCGACATTTACGGGCCGTCGCAGCCGCGCATCATGGGCCATCATGCGCGGCCCGAACTGGTCGACCAGCAGATCGTGCCGGTCGACGTGCACGGCGTGAAGATGCTGTCGATCGGCCAGTTGATCGAGCCCGGTACGGCGGTCGCCTGGCGCGGGCCGATGACGGCGAGCGCGCTCGGCAGCCTGATGGACGGCGACTGGAGCGGCTGCGACCTGCTGATCGTCGATCTGCCGCCGGGCACCGGCGACGTGCAGATGACGCTCATCCAGAAATGGAAGCCGGCCGGGGCGGTGATCGTCTCGACGCCGCAGGACCTGGCGCTGATCGACGCCACCCGCGCGATCGACCTGTTCCGCAAGATGGACGTGCCGATCGTTGGTCTGGTCGAGAATATGTCGGGCTACCGATGCCCGTCCTGCGGCGACGTCAGCGATCCGTTCGGCGCCGGCGGCGCGGAAGCGGCGGCGCGGGTGATGGATATTCCGTTCCTTGGCCGCGTGCCGCTGACCCTGCGCATCCGCGAGGCGAGCGACGCGGGGGAACCACCGGCGGCCGGCGACGATTATGAGGCGGGGATTTTCCGAGGGATTGCGGAGAAGTTGCTGGAGCGAATCAAAGCCTAATCCCGTCATTGCGAGCGAAGCGAAGCAATCCATCTTTGAGACGTACCGGCCCTGGATTGCTTCGTCGCTTACGCTCCTCGCAATGACGGAAGGCATATTGGGAGAATTGCCATGCCCCTGACCCGCGACGAAGACATAGCCGAGCTGCTGCGGAACACCCGCAACATCGCGATGATCGGCGCGTCCGACCGGCCCGACCGGCCGAGCCATGGCGTGATGAAGTTCCTCCAGAGCCACGGTTACCGCGTCTTCCCGGTCAATCCGCAGATCACCGGCGAGCATGTCCACGGCGAATATGTCTGGCGCGAACTGAGCCAGATCGGCGAGCCCATCGACCTGGTCGACATCTTCCGCCGCCCGCAAGCCGCCGGGGAAGCGGTAGACGAAGCGATCGCGGCCGGGGCGAAAGCGGTCTGGCTTCAGCTTGGCGTGATCAACGAGGAAGCCGCGGCGCGGGCAGAGGCGGCCGGGCTGCAGGTGGTGATGGATCGCTGCCCGAAGATCGAAATTCCGCGCCTCGGCATTCCACGGATCGAACCGTGAGCCCCGATCCGGAGGCGGTGCTGGCGCGGCTGCGCGAGCTCGCACTGGCGCTGCCGGAGGCGCAAGAGCGGCTGTCGCACGGCTCGCCCGGCTTCCACATCGCGAAGGGTAAGTTCTTCGCTTATTTCTGGCACAATCATCATGGCGACGGCGAGACCGCCGTTCACGTGAAGACCAGCGGCTTGGACGAGCAAGCGATGCTGATCGAGGCCGATCCGGAGAGCTATTACAAGCCGCCTTATCTCGGCCCGTCCGGGTGGGTGGGTGTTCGGCTCGATGCGGAGGAGGTCGATTGGGACCGGATCGCGGACCGGCTGGCGTACAGCTGGGAACTGGTGGCGCCGAGACGATTGCTGGAAATGGGCGGGCGGTAGTCTTGCCCTTCTCCCTTCAGGGAGAAGGTGGCCCGAAGGGCCGGATGAGGGTCGCGAGCCCTGCTCGCGAAGGCTAAGACCCTCACCAAG
>JBBSLM010000369.1:0-2705 GCA_038255245.1 Sphingomonadales bacterium | reverse complement strand
TTTGTGCCGGTTGATCCTCGCCGTGCTGGACGACGATGACAGCCGGGGCGCCATGTACGAGCCGGACGACGGCACGCAGGAAGGCTGGAGCCACAAGGGCTTCGCGCAGGCGCTTGGCTTGGCGGTCGGCAAGCGACCGGCGGCGATGGCGATGCCCCGTCCGTTCCTGGCCGGTGCCGCCAGTGCCGACCGCCTGTTTCGCGGCGGCAAGGCGAAGCTGACCCGGGATCGCGTGAGCTATTTCTGCCACCCGGACTGGGTCGCGACGCCCGAACGTCATCCCCCGGCAAAGCTGTGGCAGCCGGAAATTCCGACAGCGGACGGCCTCGCCGCCACCGCCGCCTGGTACCGGGCCGAACGCTGGCTCAAGTGAGCAGCGGCAGATCGACGAAATAGCTCAGCACGAAGGTAATGAAGCTGAGGCACAGCCCGACCAGAAAAGTGCGATAAGCATAGCCCAGCAGCCGGTACTTCTTGCGGGCGAGCACCACGCCATTCTGGTAGAGATCACGCAGCATGATGGTGAGGAAACCCTCCTCCGACTGAATATCCGCCAGCACCCGCTCCAGATATTCGTCCTCCCGCATCTGCTCGAACGACCCGAAGAACAGCACGTTGAGCCGCCCGCCGGTCTTGAAATGAGTCGCGGGCATCACCGCCAGGATCGACAGCACCGCCGAAAAGAAAGCGCCGACGCCGAGGATCAGCAGCGGCAGCGGCTCCGCCGTCTCACGCGATTGGCCGATGGCGACGGTGAAGATGAGAAAAGTCGCGGCAAGCAGCATATTGGCCTTCTGGTCGGCCATTTGCGACAGCTGGACGTGGATGGTCTGCGCCGTCCGCACGGCGTGGACCGCATTGGACGGATATGTCTTCGCGTCCGCGGATTGATCTGCCATGCTGTCTCCCCTGCCGTCGCGCCGATGCCCCGCTCCCGCCCTATTCCCTTGGCAGGCCCCCGGCACGAACCTAGAGAGCCAGCATGACAGACCGTGACGAGACCTTTGACAAGGTCGCAGAGCTGATCGCGCCGTTCAACAAGAAGAATGCGCCGCTCACCGACACCACCAGCTTCGCCGGCGATCTCGAATGGGACAGTCTGGTGGTGATGGACTTCGTCGCCACGATCGAGGACGAATTCGACATATTGATCACGATGAATATGCAGGCCGAGATCGAGACCGTGGGGCAATTGGTCAATGCGATCGAGCAATTGAGGAATGAGGGGGAATGACGGACGCGACCATCGACAGCCTGGACCCGGCCGCGCACGCCGCGCCCGCGGGCGGCGGCAAGGATCTCTTCTCCAAATTCGACGCCCTGATCGCCGAACGCCAGGCTTTGCTCGATACCGGGGTCAAGGACCCGTTCGGGCTGGTCATGGAGACGGTGCTCTCCCCGACCCGTGCGATCATCCAGGGCAAGGAAACGATCCTGCTCGGCACCTACAATTATATGGGCATGACCTTCGATCCGGACGTGATCGCGGCCGGCAAGAAGGCGCTGGACGAATATGGCTCCGGCACGACCGGCAGCCGGGTGCTGAACGGCACCTATCAGGGCCATGCCGAATGCGAGCAGGCGCTGAAGGACTTTTACGGCACCAAGCATGCCATGGTCTTTTCGACCGGCTACCAGGCCAATCTGGGCCTGATGTCGACGATCGCGGGCAAGCAGGATTATATCATCCTCGACGCCGACAGCCACGCGAGCATCTATGACGGCTGCTTCCTGGGCGATGCGCAACTCGTTCGCTTCCGCCACAACAATGTCGAGGACCTCGAGAAGAAGCTCGGCCGCCTGCCCCCCGAGGCCGGCAAACTGGTCGTGCTCGAGGGCGTCTATTCGATGCTGGGCGACATCGCGCCGCTGAAGGAGATGGTCGCGGTCGCCAAGAAATTTGGGGCGATGATCGTCGTCGATGAAGCGCACGGCATGGGCTTTTTCGGCAAGAATGGCCGCGGCGTGTTCGAGGAAGCAGGCGTCGAGGCGGACGTGGATTTCGTCGTCGGCACCTTCTCGAAGAGCGTCGGTACGGTCGGCGGCTTCGTGGTTTCCAATCATCCGAAGTTCGAAGTGCTGCGGCTGGTCTGCCGCCCCTACGTCTTCACCGCCTCGCTGCCGCCGAGCGTCGTCGCCACCGCCGCGACCTCGATCCGCAAGCTGATGCATGCCGGTGAGAAGCGCGCGCATCTGTGGAAGAACAGCAAAAGGCTGCACAAGGGCCTGACAGATCTGGGCTTCACGCTGGCGACCAAGGAGCCGGAATCGGCGATTATCGCGGTGCTGCTGCCGGATCAGCAGACCACGGTGGTGATGTGGCAGGCTTTGCTCGACAGCGGCCTTTACGTGAACATGGCGCGCCCGCCGGCCACTCCGACCGGGACTTTCTTGCTGCGCTGCTCGCTGTGCGCAGAGCATAGCGACGAGGAAGTCGGCCAGATCATCGCCATGTTCGAGGCGGCGGGCAAGGCGATCGGGGTCATCGCCTGATCGCCACGGCGAAGCGCATCGCGCGCGAGACGGAGCGCCTTTCACTCGATCGGCGCATGGGATAATCTGGCCACAATGGCGGAGGATGGCAGCGCGGCGGCGCCTGGGGCGTCGGACCCGTCGATCTGGCGTGGGCGCTGGGTCAGTGCGCTCGCGCTTGTCGCTGCCATCGTCCTTGTCGGTCTGCTCGGCCTGGTCACGACCTCGCGCGA
>JBBSLM010000368.1:0-2708 GCA_038255245.1 Sphingomonadales bacterium | reverse complement strand
GGCCGAGACCGCCGCAGACCATGCCGTGATCGACGTCGGCGGGGTCGGCTATCAGGTGCAGGCCTCGGCCCGCACGCTGGAGGCGATCGGCGCGGTCGGCGGTCAGGTCATGCTCTACACTGAATTGCAGGTGCGCGAGGACGCTTGGACCCTGTTCGGCTTCGGCTCGGCGGGGGAACGCGACTGGTTCCGGCTGCTTACCGGCGTGCAGGGCGTCGGCGGCAAGGTCGCGCTGGCGATCCTCTCCGTGCTGCCGCCCGACGAACTGCACCGCTCCGTCGCCAGCGCCGACGCCGCGATGGTCGCCCGTGCCAATGGCGTCGGCCCCAAGCTCGCCGCCCGCATCGTCAACGAACTGAAGGACAAGGCCGGCGCCGCCGCCCTCGGCCCGGTCGGCGCGGCCGCCGCCCCGCGCGGGACCGGCTCGGACGCCGTCTCCGCCCTGATGAGCCTCGGCTTCAAACCCGCTGAAGCCAATTCCGCGGTAAATGCCGCGAACGATGAACTGGGCGCGGATGCAAGTCTCGACGCGCTGGTGCGGTTGGCACTCCGGAAGGTGGGGAAATGATCGTCGCGATCTACAGCTTAAAGGGGGGCGTCGGGAAGACCACGCTGGCGGTCAACCTCGCCTGGGCCGCGGCCACTTTGTCGTCCCGCCGCACCTTGCTGTGGGACCTCGATGCCCAGGCCGCGGCGTCCTTTGTCCTCGGCCACGATGAAGCCGGCGCGGCGCGGGCGCAGGCGGCGATCACCCGTGACGCCGATCCGATGAAGCTGGTCCGCCGGACCGCGGTCGACCGGCTCGATCTGCTTCCCGCCGATGCGTCGCTGCGCGGCCTCGATCTGGCGTTTCGCGATCTCGACAAGAAGAAGCGGCTGGCGAAAATCGCCGAGGGGTTGAGCCGGCACTATGACCGCGTGATCATCGACTGTCCGCCCGGCCTCACCGACACGTCGGACCAGATTTTGCGTGCCGCCGATCTGGTTGTGGTGCCGGTCATTCCCGCGCCGCTCGCCCGCCGCGCGCTCGACACGCTCAAGGCCCATGTCGCGGGCCGCAAGGGACCCAAAGTGACCTTCGCGCCCGTCTTTTCGATGGTGGACCGCCGCCGGGCGATCCACCGCGCCGCGCTGGAGCAGGAGCCCCGCTGGCCGGTCATCCCGATGGCCAGCGCCTATGAAAGCATGACCGAGCGGCGCGCCCCCTTGGGCAGCTACGCGCCCCGGAATTCGCCGGGCGTTGTGGCGGTCGAGCAATTGTGGCGGCGCGTCGAAAAGGCGCTGGCGGCGGGCCGGTGAACCGCCGCGCCGAATGCCGCTGCGGGCAGCTTTCCGCGAGCGTCAGCGGCAAGCCGATCCGCATCTCCGCATTCTGACTGACGGGTCAAGCCTTCGCGATCACCGCCCCGATCGCCGCAATGCGATCGACGTCCCGATAAGCCGGGCTGGCCAGCTCCTCGCCAAAAATGTCCGGGTCGAGCTCGCGCCATTTCAGGGTGCATCCCAGCGCGGGGAGCTTTTCCGCTAGCGCGTCGCGCAACGGATCACGGCCGGCGATGATCGCCGAGCCGGTGTAAAGCAGCGCGCAGCCGCCGGGTGCCAATTTGGCGGCCGCGCCTAAAGCCCAGCAGAGCGACAATTGGGCGCCATGCATGTCGCCGCCGCTGCGATAGGCCGGGCCGCCGTCGTCGATGATGAAGGGCGGGTTGGCGATGGCCAGGTCGAAACCCGGCGCGACCGCTTCGATGCCATCGCTTTCGATTGTCTCGATCTCGACGCGGGCAAAAGCGGCGTTGACGCGGGCGAAGCTCAGGGCGCGGCGATTGATGTCGGCCAGTTCGACGCGCACCGAACCGCCCAGCATGCGCGCCGCCATGATGCCGCCCACCCCCGCGCCCGCACCGATGTCGATCAGGCGCGCCACCGGCTCAGGGGGCAATTCACGCTCGATGAAGTCGAGGAAGCGAAGCGTGTCCGGGCCGAGGAAGACACTGTCCTCGCTGTCGGTCGGAAAGGCGGAGTGGAGGAACAACTGCCCCCGCACGCGCGAAACGCGGACGGTCGCTTTCCAGCCGCTGTCGCATTCGCGGAGCAAGTCCCCATCGCGGAGCAGGGCGAACAATTCCGGCCCGGCGACCGCTTCGTCGAACGGCAGGCTCCAGCCGAAAATGCCGCTCAGGTCAGTGGCTCGTTGCTTGTCCGGCCGCGCCACGACGCGGCGGTGGCTCTCCGGTGTTACCGTGACGAAGGCGTAGTCGCGCGCGTCCAGCCATTCGAGCAGGCGCAAAGCGGCGAATTCTCCATCGTCCAGCGAGACCATCCTCTCCCTTTAGCCCGGGGCGCGGCGCAATGGCATCGTCAGGCAATGGACGCCGCCGCCACACATCGTGAATTCGCTCAAATCGACCGCGATCGCGCGGTAACCACGCATCGCCAGCGCCGCATCGAGCCGCGAGCAGGTGCCCGCGGTCAGTACACGCCGGTTGCCGAGCGCCAGCAAATTGCAGCCCAACCGTCGCGCCTCCTTGTAGCGCGCCGGGATCAATTCGATGCCCAGTTCGCCGAGTCGCTGCAGGAAGCGGTCGTCCAGCACGTCGGTGCAGGCCAAAGCCAGATTGCGGTCGGCGAGGCACAGCAAAGTGTCGAGGTGCAGGAAGTGCGGGTCGAAATGGTGGATCAGCACCTTCCACCCGCGCGCGCGGAAGATC
>JBBSLM010000367.1:0-2763 GCA_038255245.1 Sphingomonadales bacterium | reverse complement strand
TGGCGATGCCAAGCCCGCGCCGCCGATCGGCCCCGCGCTGGGTCAGCGCGGCGTCAACATCATGGAATTCTGCAAGGCGTTCAACGCCCAGACCTCCAATGAGGAAAAGGGCACGCCGCTGCCCACCGTCATCACCGTCTTCGCTGATCGCAGCTTCAGCTTCGAGACCAAGACCCCGCCTGCGAGCTATTATCTGAAGAAGGCCGCGAACATCAAATCGGGCTCCAAGGAACCGGGGAAGATTTCCGGCGGCAAGGTCACCCGCGCGCAGCTGCTCGAGATTGGCGCTGCGAAGATGAAGGACTTGAACGCCAACAGCCCCGAGTCCGCGGCGAAGATCATTGAAGGTTCGGCCCGCGCGATGGGCCTCCAAGTGGTGGAGGGCTAAACCATGGCCAAGCAGACCAAGAAGCAGAAGGCGATCGCCGAAAAGCTCGACACCGAGCGCCTTTACCAGATCGATGAAGCGATCGAGACGTTGAAGGCCTATTCGACCTCCAAGTTCGACGAGACGATCGAGATCGCGCTGAACCTGGGCGTCGATCCGCGCCACGCCGACCAGATGGTCCGCGGCGTCGTGTCGCTGCCCGCCGGCACCGGCAAGCATGTCCGCGTCGCCGTCTTCGCGCGCGCCGCCAAGGCCGATGAAGCCACGGCCGCCGGTGCCGAAGTGGTCGGCGCCGAGGATCTGATGGAGCAGATCCAGGCCGGCAACATCAATTTCGACCGCGTGATCGCGACGCCCGACATGATGGGCATCGTCGGCCGCCTCGGTAAGGTGCTGGGTCCCAAGGGCCTGATGCCGAACCCGAAGCTGGGCACCGTCACGCCGAACGTCGCCGAAGCGGTGAAGGCCGCGAAGGGCGGCCAGGTCGAATTCCGCGTCGAAAAGGCCGGGATCATCCACTCCGGCATCGGCAAGGCCTCGTTCTCGAACGAAGATTTGCGCAAGAATTTCGACGCCTTCGTCGATGCGATCGTCAAGGCCAAGCCGGCCGGCGCCAAGGGCAAGTATGTCCGCAAGGCCGCGCTGAGCTCGACCATGGGCCCGGGCCTGAAGCTGGACGTGGCGGAAGTCGCTTCGGCCTAAACCGGCCTCACGGCTGACAGAAAAAAGACCGGTCCGGCACCCGCCGGGCCGGTCTTTTTCGTGAGGCATGCTTAAGCCGCGATTAGCCCCGCCGCTCAGCCCGGCCTTAAGTGGGGTGAGCTAGGCGAGGGTCCATGCCCCTGATCGGCCCCGTCCCCGCCGCCACCGCGACCGGCTTCACCGCCGCCTTTCACGGCGTCCGGGCCGATCTGGCCAATTCCGACCATGTCCGGCGCTGGGGACTGGCCGGCCGACTCAGCATCTCCCAAGCGGCGGTGAAGGCGGAACGCCGCCTGCGCCTCAGCTTCGCCCGCGCGCCGGAAGGCGACGAGCTGCCCGAACCGCGGGAAGCCGCGCGTGCCCCGGCGGACATCCTCCGCCACGCCGCTTTGTCGCTGGTCGCCCAGGCCAATATCGACCGTCACGGCGCGATCAGGCTCTTGCTCGGCTAGCGCGTCCCGTACATCCGGTCGCCGGCGTCGCCGAGGCCGGGGACGATATAGCCATGGTCGTTGAGCTCTTCGTCCAGCCCGGCCGCCCAGAGGGGCACGTCCGGATGAGCGGCGCGCACCGCCTCCACCCCTGGCCGCGCGGCGAGCAGGCAGACGAAGCGCAAATCCACGACGCCCGCTTCCTTCAGCCGGTCGATCGCCGCGATCGCGGTATGCCCGGTCGCCAGCATCGGATCGACCACGATCACCAGCCGCTCGGCGATATCCTCCGGCGTCTTGAAATAATATTCGACCGCTTCGAGCGAGAGCGGATCGCGATACAGGCCGATATGAGCGAGCCGCGCCGAGGGGACGAGGTCGAGCATCCCCTCCGCCATCGCCAGGCCAGCGCGCAGCACCGGGGCGATGACCAATTTCTTACCGGCGATCACCAGGGCCTTCGTGTCGGTAATCGGCGTCGTCACCGCCTCAAGCTCGGTCGGCAGGTCGCGCGTCACTTCGTAGCAGAGCAAGGTCGCGATTTCGCGGACGAGCGCGCGGAACAGCGAGGTCGGCGTGTCCCTGTCGCGCATCTTGGTCAGCTTGTGCTGGACCAAAGGGTGGGAAACGAGGGTGAGACCGTCGATCATTTAAAATACCGTTCCGTCTGAGATGATGTTGAGGGGCGGGCGGCCGCCGTCGCGCCGTTCCGCCGCCAGCCGCCGCCCCGCGGCCCAGGTGCCGCCCTCCAGCATGCAGGCGAGCGGGAAATCGGCCGCATCGACGCCAAGCCGTTCGCGCACGAGCGGGGCGAGGCGGTCGAGCAGGGCCACGGTCATGGCGCGCCACGCGACAATCAGCGGGCTGCCGACATCGTGCGCCCGCGCCGCATCTTCAGGATCGGCGAGCGTGAGCACACTCGTGTCCATGAACAGCCCGCCATTGCGATATTCGGCGAGGCCGGTGAGGCCGTCGATCTCGGTTACCGCGATCCCGCTCTCCTGCAGCGGCTCGATCAGCGAGTAAGAGAGCCATTGCGACAGCTTGTGGATCGGCACGAGGCCGTCCGTCGCATCGCCCCGGCGGATCGCCGGATGCCGCCAGCAATCGCCGAGCGGTATCCCGTGCAGCTCCAACCGGCCGGTCCAGACCGGGCCGAGCGCATCCAGCAGCAATTCCAGAATGGCCGGGGCTGCGATCGTGCCCCGCGCAGCGATCACGTCGAACAGGCCGCCGAGCCGC
>JBBSLM010000366.1:0-2776 GCA_038255245.1 Sphingomonadales bacterium | reverse complement strand
CGCGGCGAGGATGCCGGCGCGGCACGGCTCGCGCACCGGCACCGCCAGACAATCGTCCGAGAAAAGCAATCGGCCGTATCTCGGCGCGAGCGTCGCGAGCGCCTGGTTGAAACGGCGACGCGACCCGAAGCCGTCGCGCCACTGGATCAGCACGGGCTGCAAACTGCCCGTACCGTAATTCCATTGCGACATGCCGACCGAAATGAGCTGGCTGTCGAAATTGCCGACCGGCATCGCCCAGCAGCCCATCGTCTCCGGGATCGCGGTCTCGGCCATCCGCTCGAAGATTTGGGCGCGATCCAGGCCGATGTCGGCGAGCTGCGCGGCAGCGGCCGGATTGATGCGAATGAACGGCACGTCGCCGACCCGCCGGCAGGTCTCGGCGATTTCCGCGACGGTCCGCGTCTGGGCGCTTCCGGGCTGAACCGAAGCGAAGGCTGCAATCGCTGACGCCAACACCAGGAGAAAGCGCGCGAAGGCTAAACGAGCCAATTCGAAATTCCCCCTCACTGTGATGTCTCGGCCGATGCTAAAGGGGGCTGCCTTTCAGTAAAGCGCTAATCTTCACCGTCGATGGCGCTGCCAGAGCAGCCGCGATCAAGGGTCAGCCAATATCGATCCTAGTCAGAGCGTCGCCTTCCCCGGCGGCCTTACTTTGTTCGGCGGCCCCTCAGCCGCTCCGGTCGCGGGCGCCAAGCGGCGGCATCGGCGCGGAACTTGCACTCGTATAGGGTCTGGGTCTGGGTAAGCGGATGCTTGTCGCCGCAACGCGCCCAGGCCTAATGTCGCTTCTTCCACGCGCCTCGCGGCTCTTCCGACAGTCGCTGTGGCCATCGGCTCGAAGCAGCGCCACTTCCACACTCTTGGGGACGGGCGATAGCACCAGATTGGACGTTTGAGTTGTTGCTATCGAACAGAAAGCTTTCTTACTTGGTGTTCTGAAGGGAGAGCAGTCGTGTTCGAGGATCTAGAATTCTACAATATGTTTGACAGTAATGACTACACGAACGAGCCTATTTATGATGGAGGCGGACCGGACCAGCCAGCTGAGCCTCCGAGAAGAATGCTGGTGTCAGATATCGAGATTGATCAGGACGGAAATGAATTTAGTGTAATCAGGGTCATGGAACGATTAGAAAACTCGAGTCGCTGGTACGACACCGGAGAGCGTCTCGATTTATGGGGCAACCCTTTCGAACACCTGCCTGTTTTTCAGGTAGGCTCCCACGATCAACTTGTTTTTGACATGGTGGATCTCATTGAGAGCAAGGGTTATGATGCCAAGGCACACACAACCATTTTTGTTGTGGACGGTGAAGAAGTTGCCGCTTGGAAGATTGTGATCTCCGACGGGGAGGGCGGTTATTATGCGCTTTTCCAATACGATACCGACGAGAAAAGTAAGAAGGTCACGGAAGTAGAAGGCGAAGAGAATGAGAACGAGAAAAAAGGCTCTATTGGGACGGTAGGCCGTCAGCCGTAGACGAGTAACCTCTACCCTCGTCTGCACCGTCAATCTTCGTACTGGATCGGTCCGGCGACATTATATTCGAGGATCTCCGCCTGCGTGAGGCAGCGCCTCGTGGAGGCCCCGGCCCGGCTCGCCACGGCGGGCTGCTGGTACATGACTTCGCTGAGCAGGCGGGCGGCGACGCCCATGCGCACCAGAAAGTCCGCATCCTCGGCCGCGAGGATCGCCGAGCGCTGCTCTATATCCGTGATGAGGCCGACGGCGCTATCCTCGCCTTGGGCGATCTGTTGACGGATTGCGGCCCGGTTCGCGGTGTGCGTGAACATGTGCACCATGAACACGCCACCTGGATCGACCGTCCGGCCCATGCCACCCATGAACATAAAGTTGCAGGCGGAGAAGCAGGCCCAGCCGGCCGGGATGCGGGTAGGAACGGTCGATTGCCGAATGATATAGCCCGCCTGATTCCCGGCTTCGGCGTTGCCGCCCGGCGAACGCAGCCAGATTTCGTCGAGCTCTGGATGTTCGTCCAACGCGGCCTGCAAATTGGTTGGGGTCGAGGCGTCGATCTGCCCCTCACCCTTCAGCACCCGGATGCCCCCGATCACCTCGTAGCTGAACCGCATGCTCGGATAGTCCGACCAATTGGGCTGGGCGGGGCAAGTCGGATTCACCGGATCGCGCGCCTGCGCCAGCGCCTGGCCGGAGCACAGGGATGCGGCCAGCAGCCCGGCCAGCAGGCGTCGCATTGCGGATCAGGCCCGGGCGTAGCGGGTGGAAGGCGGGGTGCGGCACATGCGCTTGGGCATGGTCGTCTCCTCGCCGTCGACGATCACGACGTCGCTGACGGTCATGCAGCGGCGCCCGCCCGCGCCGGGGGCATCGACCGCGGTGACGGTGGAGGTGCCGGACACGCCCGGACGGCTTTCGCTGCGCCACGCGACACTGCTGCCGACGCCGCGGGTCTCGGCCTGGGCGGTGACGTCTTCGGTCGCCTTGGCGGCCTTCTGCTGCTCGTCGCAATCGAGCATGTTCAGCAGGGCGTCGGTCAACATCGATTGCACCGGGATGACGCTCTCAAGGGTCCGGGTCACCGGGTTCGAGCCAATGAGCGAGCGGCCGATGCCGCCGAGGCCGCCCAGCACGCTGCGGCGGGTCGACCGTGCCGGGGTCTGCTGGCAATCGCGGCTGCCGACGGTGGACTGCATCGCGGCGGCGCTGCTGGCGGCGGCCGGGAGCGCAGGCACTGAGGTCGCGACGAGCGCGGCCGAAGCAAGGACGTGACGAAACATGATCATCCCCTTT
>JBBSLM010000365.1:0-2783 GCA_038255245.1 Sphingomonadales bacterium | reverse complement strand
TCCTGACGGGGCTCGCGGTCCGCGCGCTCCGGGCGCGCCTCGCGCTGGGGCCGCTGGTCGCGCTCTTCACGCTGCGGACGCTGGTCGCGATACTCGCGGCGCGGGGGACGGCGGTCCTGCTCGTCGTCGCGGCTATTCTCTTCACCGTCGGCGCCGAGTTCCTCGTCGCCCTCGTCCTCGTCATAGTCCTCGTCGCGGCCACGCGGACGCTGCTCCTCGAAGCGGGAGCGGCTTTCGCCGAGGACGCGGAAATAATGGTCGGCGAATTGCAGATAATATTCGCTCTGCACCCGGTCGCCCTGCATCTGCGCGTCACGCGCGAGCTGCTTGTATTTTTCCAGGAGCTGGGCGGCATTGCCGCGCTGGCGATTGTCCTGCCGGTTGCCGGGCATGGAGTTCGGCACGCGGCCACTACCGGTCCCGCCACGACCGCGACGGCGGCCGTTCTGACGATTGTTGATCAAATTGAGATCCTAGCCAAAAGTTGCTGTCTCGATCCTCATTCCGGCCGGTCCCTTCCGGCCGTGATGCCCACGGCGGCCGGTTTATCCGGCCGCGATGCCCGCAGCCTCCGTTTTGCGGTAGCGGAGCGCGCCGTTTCAAACCGGGCGATTTCCGCGACAATGCAATCGGAGGTGAGCGACGGCCGGCTTCACAGCATCGAGTTGTGAGCCCCGTCCCTGACCCTATGTAACCACGGATGCGACGAAATCCAAGCGCAAAAGACGCGGTGCCAGATTAGCGCCGCAACATGAGGCAACGGGATATCCCTCTAAGGTCGTTGCGTGACGATATGGTGAACGGCCCGCCTTCGAACAGCGCCGCCACCGCCGGGCCCTGGCCCGCGCCATGTTCGAGGCAGGCGATGCCGCCGGGCGCGACGAGACGGGCGAGTTGCGGGGCGAGGATGCGATAGGCGTCGAGCCCGTCGGGCCCGGCAAAGAGGGCGCTGTGCGGCTCCCAATTGGCGACGTCCGGATCGAGAAGCGCTGCTTCCTCAACATAGGGCGGGTTACAGAGGATAAGGTCAAAGGGGCCCTCCACGCCTTCCCCCCAGTCGCCCTCCCGGAAATCGGCGCGATCGGTGAGGCCAAGCTGCTCGGCATTGCGGCGGGCAAAGCTCAGCGCGTCGGGGGAGGCATCGATCCCAAGCCCTTCCGCGCAAGGCCATTGGTCGAGGGCGGCGAGCAACAGGCTGCCCGGCCCGGTGCCCAGATCGAGGATCGTCGCCGGTCCGCGCTTGCCGAAATGCGCGACCGCCGCTTCGATCAGGCTTTCGCTGTCGGCCCGCGGAATGAGCACGCCGGGGCCGACTGCCAGCTCGATCGTCCAGAACCCCGCGCGGCCGACAATGTAGGCGACCGGCTCGCGGGTCAGACGGCGGGCGAGGAGGGGTTCGAATTCGGGTGGGGCGTCGTCGTCGAGGTGTCGCAGCTTCAGCTCGGCGACCGGTACCCCGAGCGCATGCGCCATCAGCAGCGCCGCATCCTGCCCCGGACTGCCGGGAATGGCGGCAAGTCGGCGCTCCGCCTCGGCGAGGGCAGTGCGGACCTTCACTTAATCCTCCCCTCGTTTTCGAGGGGAGGGGGACCATGCGCAGCATGGTGGAGGGGCCGCTTGTGCCCTTGCGCGAGCGGAAAGGCGAAGAACGCTCCCTGCGCTCGCGCCCCTCCACCACCGGCTTCGCCGGCGGTCCCCCTCCCCTGCAAATGCAGGGGAGGATTTCTAAGCATCCAAGGTCGCCAGCCGCTCCGCTTCATCCTCGGCGATCAGAGCGGAGACGACTTCGTCCAGCCCCGGCCCTTCCAAAATCTCCGGCAGCCGGTGCAAAGTCAAATTGATGCGATGATCGGTCACGCGCCCCTGCGGGAAATTATAGGTGCGGATGCGCTCCGAGCGATCGCCCGACCCCACCATCGATTTGCGCGCCCCCGCCCGCTCGCTCGCCAGCCGCTCGCGCTCCAGTTCGTACAGCCGCGTGCGCAGCACCTTCAGGGCCTTCGCCTTATTCTTGTGCTGGCTCTTCTCGTCCTGCTGGATCACCACGAGGCCGCTCGGCAGATGCGTGATCCGCACCGCGCTGTCGGTGGTGTTGACCGATTGCCCGCCGGGGCCGGAGGCGCGGAACACGTCGATGCGCAGATCCTTCGCTTCGTCGATCTGGACGTCGACCTCCTCCGCCTCGGGCAAAACAGCGACCGTGGCGGCGCTGGTGTGGATGCGCCCGCCGCTTTCGGTCGCCGGCACGCGCTGAACCCGGTGCACGCCGCTCTCGAACTTCAGCCGCGCGAACACGCCCTGGCCGGTGACGGAGGCGATCGCTTCCTTGTAGCCGCCGACTTCCGAGGCGCTGGCGGAGATCAGTTCGACCTTCCAGCCGCGCTCTTCGGCATAACGCTGGTACATGCGCAGCAGATCGCCCGCGAACAACGCCGCCTCGTCGCCGCCCGTGCCGGCGCGGATTTCCAGCATCGCGGCGCGCTCGTCGGCGGCGTCACGCGGCAGCAGTTTCAGCGCCAGCGCCCGTTCCGCTTCGGGCAGCTGCGCGCGGATCGCCGCCGCTTCCTCCTCGGCCATCGCCCGCATGTCGGGATCGCTCTCGCCGGCGATCTGCTCCATCGCGGCAAGCTCGGCGCGCAGCCGCGACACCTCGGCCGCCGCCACCGCAACCGGCTCGATCTCCGCATAATCCTTGGCGAGCTTCACGAATTCCTGCGCGTCGAGATCCGGCGCCGACATCGCCGCCTGCAACTCCTCCCGCCGCGCCTCGATCTGCGCGATCC
>JBBSLM010000364.1:0-2796 GCA_038255245.1 Sphingomonadales bacterium | reverse complement strand
GACCGGGTCACCGACCAGAGGATGACCGATATGCGCCATGTGGACGCGCACCTGGTGGGTGCGCCCGGTTTCCAGTGTGCACTCCACCAGCGCGCCGCCCCTGAGCGGCCGAATCGTGCGATAATGCGTCACCGCGCGCTTCCCGCGCCCCGAAGGATCGGGTGAAGTTGACACATTTGACACATGCCCCGGCTTGACCCGCGCCGGCATGACGACCGCCATTTTCTTGCGGTCTGCGCTCGACCTGGCGAGCGCCGCATCGACCTTACCGGCCGGCGGCATCGGCATGCCGCTGACCACCGCCAGATAGAGCCGGTGAATGTCATGCTTCGCGAATTGCGCCGCGAGGCCTTCGTGGGCCCGGTCGGTCTTGGCGACCACCAGCAGGCCGGACGTATCCTTGTCGATCCGGTGGACGATCCCCGGCCGCGCCACGCCGCCGATCCCGGACAGCCGCCCCGCGCAATGGTGCAGCAAGGCGTTGACCAAGGTTCCGTCCAGATTGCCCGCCGCCGGATGCACGACCATGCCCGCGGGCTTGTCGACCACCAGCAGATGATCGTCCTCGAAAATGATCTCGAGCGCGATATCCTGCGCTTCATTGTGCGCGGGCCGGGGCTTGGGCACCGTCACGGCATATTGGCCGGGAAGCGCCTTGGTCGCCGGATCGCGCACCGCGACGCCGCTCGGACCAGTCACCGCGCCGCTGGAAATCAGCGCCTTCAGCCGTTCGCGGGAAAGAGTGGGAATCGCCGCCGCGAGCGCGCGGTCGAGCCGCCAGCCGGCCATGTCGGCGCCGATTTCCGCCTCACGATTGGTGACGTCCCCCACTGATGAGGATTTAGGAAATGGGTCGTGATTTTCAATGGCCTCAGACCTGCGCGGCTGAGGCTAGGAGCGGGGCGCAAAGCGCGATATTGGGGGTCGATAGGGGAGAGCTTATGGCCTTGTATCGCAACATCATTCTGTCGCTGGCCGTCGCCTTTTCATCGCTTCCGGCGCCTGCCGCGGCGCAGCGTCTGCCGGTTGAGGTGGGCAAGTGGAATCTCGATTACGGCAATGTCCGCTGCTCGCTGTCGCGCCGCTTGGGCGGCCCGCAATCGCTGATCCTGACGCTCAGCTCGTATCTGGGTCGCGACGAGCCGGAAATCATTCTGATGCGCGACGGTTCCGAGGAACTGCCGAACTTGCCCGATGCGGTCGAGATCGTGCTCGGCCCGACCAATCATGTTGCTCGGGGCGTGCCCCGTACGCGTCAGGTGCAGGGCGGTCGCATCATCAGCATCCAGGAATTGGAGGAAGGCTTCATCGATCGCTTCGCCGTGTCGCGATCGTTGCGGTTTCAATCGCGCGGCCGGCAGGTCTTCGAGCTACAGATACCTGGAGCTACTGCCGCAGTCGCCGCACTCAGGGCCTGCAATGAAGAGTTGCTGCAATCCTGGGGCGTGGACACGAGTGTGGAGGTAAGCCGTCGGCCTCGCATCCTTCGCGGCTCGATCACCGACGCCGATTATCCGAATGAGTCTATCCGCGCGGGCGAACAGGGCGCCGTCGTGACCAGATTTCTCGTCGGCACCGACGGGCGCGCGAGCAATTGCGGCATCGCGGTGTCCTCCGGATCGCGGCGGCTCGACGGACATACCTGCGCGCTTCTCGTCGAGCGAATGCGGTTCGAACCGGCGCGCGACGATCAGGATCGACCCGTCACGGGCCTTTTTGTCCAAACCGTCAGATGGGTAATGCCGGACTGAGTGTTCCTGGACGCGCGCTTGCAAGCCGCACCATCACGCTTCAAGAGGCAAGACCAGCGCGACGACAAAGGGCCGCACCGCACGCCATGAAATCTCACGAATTCGCTTCATTGCTCTGTTCGCGGCTGTGCCACGATCTGCTCAGTCCGATCGGGGCGCTCAACAACGGGATCGAGCTGCTCGCCGACGAGAATGACCCGGAAATGCGGGCGCGCTGCCTCGACCTCTTGGGCGAAAGCGCGCGGGCGTCGGCCAACAAGTTGAAATTCTTCCGGCTGGCCTTTGGCGCGGCCGGCGGCTTTGCCGAGGAAGTCGATACCCGCGACGCGCGCGGCGCGATCGAGGGATTGTTCGGCGGCGACGGCCGCATCCAGCTCGGCTGGATGGTCGAGGAGCCGACGATGAGCAAATCGGCGCTGAAAATCCTGCTGAACCTCTCGCTGATCGCCGGCGACGCGCTGGTCCGCGGCGGCCGGCTCGATATCGGCGCCGAGCGGCACGAGGCCGGCACCGACATCGTCATCCGCGCCGAAGGCACGCGCATCATCCTCGATCCCGAGCTGAAGCGCGTCCTTACGCACGAAAATGAAGGCGAAATCGCCCCCCGCGCCGCCGCCGCCTGGCTGGTCCGCAGCCTGATCGAGGAAGGCGGCGGCCAGCTGCAGCTGATGGACCAGGAGGAAGGCGTGTTGCTGCTGGGGGCGGCGCTGCGGCGCTAATAAATCCTCCCCTCGTTTTCGAGGGGAGGGGGACCGCTCGCGCAGCGAGTGGTGGAGGGGCCGACCCCGGCCTTGAGCCGGGGGAGGTTCTTGTCGGACAATAAGAACCGCCTTCGGCGGCCCCTCCACCGGTTTCGCCGGTCCCCCTCCCCTGCAAATGCAGGGGAGGATTGAAGGTTTCGGTAAACCCCTTCTTTACCACCCCCGTCCATAACCGCCCTCGCCGAGCGCCGGACGGGACAATGGACGAGCTGATCAACGACTTCATCGCCGAGACGCGCGACATGCTGCTCGCGCTGGGGGGCGAGATCGTCGCCTGGGAGGCG
>JBBSLM010000363.1:0-2800 GCA_038255245.1 Sphingomonadales bacterium | reverse complement strand
CAATGAAGCGGCCCCGGCAAATACCGCCGCGCCGATCGGCAATGCGGCGACAGGCAACAGCGCCGCCGCCACCGGCAGCCCGCTCACGCCGCGGCCGGTCATGGTCGGCGTGGATGCTGAACTCGACAAATGCCCGTCGACCGGCCGCTCCAACGCCACCCGCGCCGTCACCGTCCGCACCGCGCCGAACCCCGCGGCGGGCGAGGCCGACCGCATCACCCGCGTCGTCAACATCGCGATCTGCGACCAGGACGACCGCAACGACCCGCAGGCGAGCTGGTACGCGATCGTCTATCCGGAGACGGGCAGCGAGCTCGGCGGCTGCGGCCTCGGCGGCACGTCCGCCGGCAATGGCGGCGCGGCCTATGCGGGGCCGTGCAAGAGCGGCTGGGTGCGGTCCACGGATATCGAGGTGATTGCGGGGTGAGCAGTTGACGGGAGCGGCACCCTTCGACCCCTCTCCCTGCACGGGAGAGAGTGTGGGGTCGGGCATGCCCCCGGCATGCCCTGAACAGCACGGGGTGCTGTTCACCCCACACTGGGCCCGCGCGGCGCAAGCCGCGTGGGAGGGTGAGGGTCGCCGCCCTGTTTCACTGACGGATTTACGGGCTCGTGCGAAATGGATGAGGACCCATCCCACGGGGGCGGAGAAGCGGCTCTGGTCGATGCTGCGCAACGGCGCGATTGCCGGCCACCGCTTTCGGCGGCAACAGATTGTGTTTCCCTACATCGTCGATTTCATCTGTCTGCCCGCCAGGCTGATTATTGAGGCGGACGGGTCGCAACATGCCGACAATCGCGACCATGAGCGCCGCGATCGCTATCTGAGCCAGCGCGGCTTTCGCGTGCTGCGCTTTTGGAACAACCAAGTGCTGGCGCAGTCAGATGATGTTGCTGATGCGATCTTCGCCGCATTGAACGACCCTCACCCTCCCACCGCTGCCCGGCGGGCCCAGCATGAGGTGAACAGCACCCCGTGCTGTTCAGGTTATGCCGGGGGCATAACCGACCTCATGCTCTCTCCCTTGCAGGGAGAGGGGCTAGGAGACTTTCATGCCTGACACCTACGACCTCATCGTCCTCGGCTCCGGGCCGGGCGGCTATGTCGCGGCGATCCGCGCGGCGCAGCTGGGGCTGAAGGCCGCGATCGTGGAGCGGGAGCTGCTCGGCGGCATTTGCCTCAATTGGGGGTGCATCCCGACCAAGGCGTTGCTGCGCTCGGCCGAAATCTACCATTATATGCAGCACGCCAAGGATTACGGCCTCGCCGCCGAGAAGATCAGCGCCGACATCGAGGCGGTGGTGAAGCGCTCGCGGGGCGTCGCCAAGCAGCTCAATCAGGGCGTCACGCACCTGATGAAGAAGAACAAGATCGCCGTGCACATGGGCGAGGGCAAATTGCTGGGCAAAGGGAAGCTCAGCGTCACCGACAAGGATGGTAAGGCGACCGAGCTGGCCGCCAAGAACATCATCGTCGCGACCGGCGCGCGGGCCCGCGACCTGCCCTTCGCCAAGGCGGACGGCAAGCGCATCTGGACCTATCGCCACGCCATGGTGCCGCCGGAAATGCCGAGCAAGTTGCTGGTGATCGGCTCCGGTGCGATCGGCATCGAGTTCGCCAGTTTCTACAACGACATGGGCGCCGAGGTGACGGTCGTGGAAATGCTCGACCGGATCGTGCCGGTCGAGGATGCCGACATCTCCGCCTTCCTGGAGAAAGCGCTGAAGAAGCAGGGCATGACGATCATGACCGGCGCGGGCGTCGAGAAGATCGAGGCCAGCGCGAGCGGCGTGAAGGCGAGCATCAAGGGCAAGGACGGCAAGGTGACGACCGGCGAGTACAGCCACGTCATCGTCGCCATCGGCATTGTGCCGAACACCGAGAATATCGGGCTGGAGGCGCTGGGGATCGAGACCGACCGCGGCTTCGTGAAGACCGGGCCGGACTGCAAGACCAATGTCGACGGCATCTATGCGATCGGCGACATTACCGCGCCGCCCTGGCTGGCGCACAAGGCCAGCCACGAAGGCGTGATCGCGGCCGAGGCGATCGCGGGCAAGCATCCGCACGCGATGGACCCGCTGAACATCCCCGGCTGCACTTATTGCCACCCGCAAATCGCATCGGTGGGCCTGACGGAGGCGAAGGCCAAGGAAGCGGGCTACGAGGTGAAGGTCGGCAACTTCCCCTTCATCGGCAACGGCAAGGCGATCGCGCTCGGCGAGGCGGAAGGCTTCATCAAGACGGTGTTCGACGCCAAGACCGGCGAATTGCTCGGCGCGCACATGATCGGCGCGGAAGTGACCGAGCTGATCCAGGGCTATACGATCGGCAAGACGCTGGAGACGACTGAGCAGGAGCTGATGGAAACGGTCTTCCCCCACCCGACGCTCTCCGAGATGATGCACGAAAGCGTGCTCGCCGCGTATGGGCGCGTGCTGCATATGTGAGGCGCGACCGCGTCGCCTCAAACCGCTCCCCGGCGCAGGCCGGGGTCCAGACCTCCGGAAAAGCTCACGCAGCAGCGTGAACGGCGCTTCGCGCCGTGTCTGGGCCCCGGCCTTCGCCGGGGAGCGGCTAATCCAGGGAGACGCGACCCCGTCCCGCCTTCACCGTCCCCCGGCTCTTCTTCGCGTCCACCCTTTTCGCCTTGGCAGACCGGCTCGGCTTGGTCGGCCGGCGCTTCACCGGGCGCACCAAAGCCGCCTCGATCAGCGCGACCAGCCGCTCGCGGGCTTCGGCGCGGTTGGTGTCCTGGGTGCGGTGGCTTCGGGCGGTGATGACGATCTCGCCGTCATT
>JBBSLM010000362.1:0-2803 GCA_038255245.1 Sphingomonadales bacterium | reverse complement strand
CGCGCGGTTCCCCAGCGGCGGATCGAGCGGTGGCAGCACTGACGGCAGGCCGCTGGCAATCACGGCATTCTGCAGCAGATCGACCGGCATCAGATACACCGCCGCGCCGGTGATAATGGCGGCCCCCGCCGCGACCATCGTTTCCAAGCTGGGCTTCAGCCGCCCGGCCGCTTGTTCGAGGAAGCTCATCTCAAGCCGCTTTCTTGTTATGACGTTGATAGACCGGCGCATAATTGGCGACATTAGCCTGCCAATTGCGCTCCCGCTCGACGAAGCGCCGCGCGATATCGCGCCGCCCGTCCCATTCTTCCCTTTTGGCAAAGAGGCCAGCGAGCGCGTCCGCCAGACCCTGGCGGTCGCCGGCCTTGAACAGGGTGCCGGTCACGCCGTCCTCGATCAGTTCACGATGCCCGCCCACGTCGGACGCGACAACGAGCTTGCGCTGCGCCATCGCCTCCAGCGGCTTCAGCGGCGTCACCAGATCGGTCAGCCGCATCGCCTTGCGCGGGTAAGCGAGCAGATCGATCAGCGCGTAATAACGCTCGACCTCCTCATGCGGCACGCGGCCGACGAAGCGGATACGCTCGCTCAGGCCAAGGTCCCGGGCCTGCCGCTTCAGGTCGCTCTCGACCGGCCCGCCGCCGACCAGCAGCAATTGCGCGTTCGGCCGCTGTTCGAGCAGCAAGGGCATCGCGCCGACCAGATCGTCCAGCCCCTCATAATCGTAGAAGGAGCCGATGAAGCCGACCACGTCCGCGCCTTCCAGGCCCAGCGACTTGGCGAATTCCCGGTCCGGCGGCGGCGGATTGCCGAACAGGTGCAGATCGACGCCGTTGGGCGAGACGATGATCTTGTTCGCGTCGATGCCGCGGGCGATCAGATCCTTGCGCAGCCCTTCGCAAATCACCGCGACCGCATCGGCCTGCCGGGCCGCGCGCGTCTCCAGCCGGCGGATCAGGCGATAGCGCAGCGAGCCTTCGGTGCCCGTGCCGTTGCCGACCGCCGCATCCTCC
The DNA here is from genome assembly GCA_038255245.1 of Sphingomonadales bacterium. Lineage (GTDB taxonomy): Bacteria > Pseudomonadota > Alphaproteobacteria > Sphingomonadales > Sphingomonadaceae > Allosphingosinicella. The sequence goes on along the minus strand of JBBSLM010000362.1, from coordinate 1,790 downwards.
CAGAAGGCGCGAATCTCATAAAGCAGGGGAATATTGTGCCGTTTCGCCAGCGGCAGCGCCGCGAGCGCGGTCAGCACCGGCGAATGGGCGTGCAGATGGTCCGGCCGCCATTCCGCGATGACTTCATCCAGCCGCGAGCGCAGCGCGCCGATCTCCCGCAATTCCCGCAGCGGCGAGCGCGCCGGCTCCGGCGGCACGGTGCGAAAGAAGGTGATGCCATCTATCTCTTGGCGCGCCGCCTCTGTCGCGCCTTGCCGCGCGCTGGTCAGGCAGGCGACGGTCCAGCCGCGCGCAATCTGCGCCTTGATGATCGCCCGGGTGCGAAAGGCGTAGCCGCTGTGCAGCGGCAGGCCGTGATCGAGAACGTGCAGGATCCTCATGGCGTCAACTCATGCCATGAAGGGCTTAACGGCCCGTCAACTGCGCCGATTTATACAAGCCTCACACAGCGGCGCGGCGGACCTTTCCAACAGCAATGATCGACATTTTCGCCCTCGCGCTCAGCCACGGCCTGATCCTGCTCGGTCTGTGGCGCATGCTGTCCCGCGAGGATTTCAACGGCGATCTGCCGGATGAGGATCAGCCCGGTGCGTGATCTCGGCCTCATCGCCTTTCTGATGGCCGTGATGCTGCTCGGCATGAAGCGCCCGTTCGTCTTCGTGCTGGCCTTCGTCTACGTGGACCTCGTCCAGCCGCAGCGGCTGTCCTATCACCTGCTCAGCGCCTTTCCCGTCTCGATGATGCTCGCGCCCTTGGCGATGGGCGCCTGGCTGTTGTTCGACGAGAAACGATGGTCCCGCTTCAGCGGCCGGCAGGCGATGATCCTGCTCCTGCTCGTCTATGTCGCCCTCACCACCTTCAACGCCGACTTGCCGGTCGAGGCGCAGTTCAAATGGGAATGGGTGTGGAAGGTGCTGCTCTTCGCGGTCTTTCTGCCGCTCGCCATCTGGAATCGGCTGCGCATCGAGGCGCTGCTGCTCGTCGTCACCCTCTCCGTGGCGGCGGTCGCCATCACCGTCGGCATCAAGACCGCGATCGGCGGCGGCGGCTACGGCCAGGCGCTCGCCTTCGTCGACAACAATACCGGACTGTTCGAGGGCTCGATCCTCTCGACAGCCGCGATCGGCATGATCCCGATCCTGCTCTGGTTCACCAGGCACGGCACCCTGTTCAAGCCTCACTGGCTGGTGAATGCCTTCGTCGGCTGCCTGATCCTGGCCTGCCTGCTGGTCCCGGTGGGCATGCAGGCCCGCACCGGCCTGGTCGCGATCGCCGCGCTCGTGATCTTCATGCTGCGCTTCACCAAGCGGCGCTTGCTCTACATCGGCATGATCTGCGCCGTCGGCCTCGCCGCCATTCCCTTGCTCCCCTCCACCTTCGCCGAGCGGATGAGCACGATCCAGGATTACAAGGCCGACGAATCCGCCTCGACCCGCCTGGCGATCTGGAAGTGGACAATCGATTACGCGGTCGAACATCCGTTCGGCGGCGGCTTCGAGGCCTATCGCCAGAACCGGCTGCAATACAGCCTGACCGCCAATCCCGACGCCGGCCTGGCCGGGACCATGTCGGGTCAGAACAATGTCACCGACGCCGGCCGCGCCTATCACAGCTCCTATTTCGAGATGCTGGGCGAACAGGGCTTCCCCGGCCTGTTCCTGTTCCTCCTGCTGCACGGCTACAGCCTGGTGCGAATGGAGGTGGTGCGAAGGCGCTACAAGAAGGCTGAAGGCGGCGACGCCTGGATCAGCCCGCTGGCGACCGCATTGCAGACCGCGCACATGGTCTAT
>JBBSLM010000361.1:0-2806 GCA_038255245.1 Sphingomonadales bacterium | reverse complement strand
GGGCCGATCCCATCCGGATCGGTGAAATACAGGTCGCGGCTGAGATCCAGCTGGCTGAACGTAAGGCCGTAGCGCAGGGCCAGCTGGAGATTTTCGGTCAGCGGCACGCCGGCGCGAAGCTGCCCACCGGTGGACACTTCCTCATAAGTCGTCTGACGGTCGTTGCCGAGGAAGTTGAAGCTGCTGAAGTCACGGCGGAAGATGTCCACGCCGACCGCGATGTTGCGATCGAACAGGAATGGCTCGGTAAAGCCGATCTCGGCGGACTTCGAATAGCTGGAATAGTTGACAGACGCGCGCAGCTGCTGGCCGAGGCCGCGGAAATTGCGCTGCTGCACCGACAGATTGACGAGGAACTGCTCGATGCTGGAGAAGCCGGCCGACAGCTGCAACTCGCCGGTGGCGCGTTCCTCGACATCGACATTCAGCGCGACCCGATCCGGAGACAGTTCCTGCTGCTCGATCTCCAAATTGTCCTGGAAATAGCCGAGGCTCTGGATGCGATCGCGCGAGCGGCGCACCAGGATCGAGCTGAACGGATCGCCTTCCGCGAGCCGGAACTCGCGGCGAATGACCTTGTCAGCAGTGTTGGTGTTGCCGTTGATGTTTATCCGCTCGATATAAGTCCGCTGCGCTTCCTGGACGTCGAACACGACCGACATGGTGTGCGCCTCGGGATCGCGGCGGTATTGCGGCCGCACGTCGGCGAAGGCGTAACCGAAGTAACCCGCCAACTCGTTGAGCCGAGTGATCGTGTCCTCGACCATCTTGGCATTATACCAGTCATTCTCGCGCATCGGCAGCTGGGCAGTCAGCTGTTCCGAGGTGAAATCGCGGATACTGCTGGTCACCGAGACGGGGCCGAATTTGTAGCGTTCGCCCTCCTCCACCACATAGGTGATGATGAAGTCGCGCCGGTCGGGCGTCAGTTCCGCCACCGCCGAGACGACGCGGAAATCGGCATAGCCCTGCGTCAAATAGAACAGCCGCAGCTTCGCCTGGTCGAAGGCCAGCCGGTCCGGATCGTAGGTGGAATTGCCGCCGCCGAAGAGGGCGCCGATGATCGGAATGCCGGAGCCGGCCTCACTGGTCGCCATCTCGCCGATCAGGCGGCTGTCCGGGAAAGCGTTGTTGCCGATGACGTTGATCTCGCGGACGCTCGAGCGCGGCCCCTCGTCAATCTCGAACACCACATCGACGCGATTCTGGTCGAGCTGGATGATCTTCGGTTCGACCCGCGCGGCGAAGCGGCCCTGGCGGCGATAGAGTTCGATAATCCGCGCAACATCGGCGCGGGCGCGGCTGCGGGTGAAGATCTGGCGCGCGGAGAGGCGGATTTCCGGCGTGATCTTGTCGTCCTTCAGGCGGCGATTGCCTTCCAGGATGATGCGGTTGATGACCGGGTTCTCGCGGACCTGGATCGTCAGGTCGCCGGTCTCGACGCCCGAAATCTGCACGTCGGCGAACAATTCGGTCGCGTAAAGCTCGCGCAGCGCCTGATCGACCCGGTTGCGGTCGAGCGGCTCGCCGGCACGCAGCGAGATGTAGGAAATGACGGTCTCGGCCTCCAGCCGCTGATTGCCCGTCACGATGATGGAGCGGACGATCTGCGGCGCCGGCGCCGGCGGCACGGGCTGGGCGAGCGGCACCGTCGGGACGGTCTGGGCCGGGGCCGGCTGAGTCTGCGCCGCGGCCGGCAGCGCGAAGCCGCCGAGCGCGGTCCCGACGAGCAGGAGGGTGCAGAATTGGCGCTGGCTCTGAAAAACTTGCTTCGACGTCACTTGGAACCCGCCCTTGATCGATACCGCCGGCGGCCTGCCGGCATGAATGTGGTCGATGCCGCCCTGCATCAGCAGGTGCGGGCGATCAACCGCCTATCCCCCGAAAGAGGCCAAAAGAAGCCAGATCGTTGAAGGTCACGAAAATCATCAGCGCCAGGAGCAGGAACAGCCCGGCCCGGAACGCCCATTCCTGCGCCTCCGGTTTGATCGGTTTACGCCTAATTCCCTCGATTGCATAGAAAAGCAGATGTCCGCCGTCGAGCAGCGGGATTGGCAAGAGGTTGATGAAGCCAAGATTAATGGAAATGATGATCACGAACCAGAAGAAGGGCAGCCAGCCGAGGCTGGCCTGCTGGCCCGACACCTCCGCGATCTTCAGCGGACCACCCAGCTCTTTCACCGAACGCTGGCCGGTGATGACCTGCCCGAGCGCCACCACCATCGAGCTGACGGTGTCGACCGTGGTCTCGACCGCGGCGCCGAAGAGCCGGTGAGGCGGCAGGAACTCGCGCCCTGCCCCTCCGCCGAGCGTCTGCGCGCCGGCGATGCCGAGCCTGCCGACCCGCGCCTTGTTGCCGAATTCGTCCTCCAACTCGGTCGCGTCGGAAGTGAGCGAGAATGCGCGCCGGGCCCCGTCGCGTTCGACCACGACGTCCATCGCCTGGCCAGGCCGCAGCCGGACATAGGATTGCAGGTCGATGAAGGTGTCGATCGTGTTGCCGTTAATCTCGACGACGCGATCACCGGGCGCGATGCCGGCACTGGCCGCGGCGCTGCCCGCCGTGACCTGCGCGACCGTCGCGGTCGCGGTCGGGTAACCCATGATCGCGAAGATCGCCATCAGGCCGAAAATGGCGAACAGGAAATTGGTCGCCGGCCCGGCGAGCACGATCAGGAAGCGTTGCCAGACCGGCTTGGCCTGAAAGGTCTGGTTGCGCTCTTCCGCGGGCAGCTTCAACCATTCCTCGTTGGGCGTCGAGGCCGGGCTCATATCGCCGGCGAACTTCACATAGCCGCCCAAAGGC
>JBBSLM010000360.1:0-2811 GCA_038255245.1 Sphingomonadales bacterium | reverse complement strand
GATCCGCGCGCGACGGCGGTGGCGGCGAGGAACGGAGTTGAGACTTCGCACCTGCGCGCGCGGCTGGTGACGGCGGATGATTTCGCGCGGTTCGATCATATCGTGGCGCTGGACGCACAAAATCTCGCGGACCTGGAAGCGCTGCGGCCGGCGGGCAGCCGCGCGTCCCTGTCGCTGCTGCTGGACCATGTATCGGGTCGCGAGGGCGAGGCGGTGGCCGATCCTTATTATGGCGATGACAGCGGGTTCGATGTGACCTGGGCCGATGTGACGGAAGGCGCGAAAGGGCTCGTGCGAAAGATCGCGGCGGACAATCGCGGATGAGTCCGCTGGCGTTTCTGCTCGCGGCCGCTGCCGCCCTGACGCAAGCCGGGGACGAAGCGCGAACCCAGCGGATCGAGAGGGCAGACGGCAGCATATTGACCTATCATGTCGATCGCCCACAGGGGCGCAGTCGGCGTGGCGCGTTGCCGCTTTTTCAGGGATCGGGCTGCGAGCCGGTAGAGCGCGACACGCGCGTGCTGGGCTACGGACGGATGCTTGCGCCGGAACGTGTGATCGTGACAATCGAGAAATATGGCGCTGTCCGCCCCCAGAGCGTTGGACTCGTTGAGGGCTGCACGCCGGATTTCTGGCGCGGCAATACGCTGACCCGCAGGGTGCTCGATACCCTGGCTGTCGTCGCGGCATTGCGTGAGCGCACTTGGTGGAACGGCGATGTCGTGCTGTTCGGCGGATCGGAGGGCGGCGCGGTCGCGGCGATGGCGGCGCCCTTGGTCCCCGAGACGCGCGCGGTGATCGTCTATTCCTCAGGCATCGGCGTCCCGGTGGGGGCGCTGGTGCGCAGCGCGGTCCCGCCTTTCGCGCAGGCGGAGGCGGACCGCGTGTTTGCCGAGGCGCGCCGCAATCCCGACCCGGAAAGACGCTGGGGCGGGGCGAGCTACGCCTGGTGGGCGGATGCGATCGACCTGGTGCCGGCGCGAGGCTTGCTGCAGACTCGCGCGCCGATCCTGCTCGTCCACGGCAGCCGAGACGAATCCGCACCGGTCGCGACGGCGCGGGCGTCGCGTGACCTGATGACGCGGGCGCGCGCCGCCAATTTCACCTATCGCGAATATGATGGCTACGACCATTTCATGACGGATGCGGCAGGGGTGGACCACCGCCCGGAAGTGTTCGCGGCGATGCGCGCCTGGCTGCAACGTCAGACCCGGCGGCGGTGAAGGGGCTGCGCGAACGAATCGCGGCGCTGACCGGCGCGGCCCCGGAGCGCATCGAACGGCTTGCGGGCGGCGATCTTTCGGAAGTGCTGCTGGTAGCCCGGCCGGGTCTGCCCGCAATGGTCGCCAAGAGCGGGTCCCACGTCACGGCCGAGGCGCTGATGCTGCGGACTTTGGCCGGTTTCGGCGTGCCGGTCCCGGCGGTCGAGGGCGAGTTCGGCGATGTGCTGATGATCGAACATATCGCCCATGACGGGGCGTTCACGCCGCGCGCCTGGGCCGATATCGGCCGGCGGGTGCGGGCGATGCACGGGCATGAGGGTGCCGATTATGGCTGGCCCAGCGACTATGCGTTCGGCTCCGTGCGGCTCGACAACCGGCAGCGGCGCGATTGGCCTGGCTTCTGGGGCGAGCAAAGGCTGGTCGCGGCAGCGGCGACGCTGGACCTGCCGTGGCGCGAGCGGGTGGAGCGGCTGGCCGGGCGGCTGGGCGAAGTGTTGCCGGCCGCGCCGCGCGCCGCCTTGCTGCACGGCGATCTGTGGACGGGCAATATATTGGTTCGCGATGGCGCGCTGGCGGCGTTGATCGACCCGGCTTGTTATCATGGCGATGCCGAGGTGGATCTGGCGATGTTGTGCCTGTTCGGGGAACCGGACGAGGCTTTCTGGGAAAGCTATGGGCCGACTGAACCGGGCAGGGACAAGCGACGCTGCCTCTATCAATTGTTCCCGGCGCTCGTGCATTTGCGGCTGTTCGGGCCGAGCTATGCGCCGCTCGTGGATCGCCTGCTCAGCGAAGCCGGGAGTTGACCCCAAACCCTTCTTTTGTTATTTAGCTAAATAACGAAGGAGCGAGACGTGAGCATCTTTTCATTCGCCACGGCACTGGCGCTGAGCGCCGCTAATCCGGGGGCGGCAACGTCGGTCGAGGTCGAGGCACCGGGGCCGAACGGCGCGTTGCGCGGGACGATGCTGAGCCCGGCCCAAGCCGGTGCGCCGCTGGTGGTCATCATCCCCGGCTCGGGCCCGACCGATCGCGACGGCAACAATCCCCTGGGCGTCTCCGCCGCGACCTACCGGCTGCTCGCCGAGGCGCTCGCCGCGCAGGGCGTCGCCAGCGTTCGGATCGACAAGCGCGGCATGTTCGGCAGCGCCGCCGCCGGCAATGCGTCCGACGTAACGATCGCCGGCTATGCGGCGGACATGCGCTCCTGGGTCTCGGCCATGCGCGCGCGAACCGGAGCGCGGTGCGTGTGGCTGCTCGGGCATAGCGAGGGCGCGCTGGTCGCCTCGATGGCGCGCGAGGATGCGGGGGTGTGCGGCCTGATCCTGGTTGCGGGCGCGGGGCGGCCGCTCGGCCAGGCGATGCGCGAACAATTGCGGGGCAACCCGGCCAATGCGCCGATCCTGGAGCAGGCTTTGGCCGCGCTCGACCGGATCGAGGCGCGCCAGCCGGTCGACACGGCGGCCCTGCATCCGGCGCTGCAAGCGTTGTTCGCACCGCAGGTGCAGCCCTATCTGATGGACCTGCTCTCGCATGATCCGGCTGCCTTGCTGCGCGGCTATGAGCGGCCGATCCTGATCCTGCACGG
>JBBSLM010000359.1:0-2842 GCA_038255245.1 Sphingomonadales bacterium | reverse complement strand
GTCGTTAGCGCACAGGTTCCGGCGAACCTATGCGAGGTGACACCTGACGTTCACAGGTTCAACCGGGCGTTGTCGACAGTGTCGGCGAGGTAGTGAAGAACGGCGCCTTTGCGGATGCCGAATGCCGCAGCGACCAGGACCGGATCCATTGTGGTGACCAGATGCGCGAGTCGGGTCGTCCGCAGCGTTTGGACGCTGACCTTCGTTGGAGCCAAGGTGCCGGCGACGTAGTCGAGGGATACAGCGGTCCCGACGGTCTTGCTTTTCTGGTTGACCAGCAGATATGGGCTGGTGTCGTAGTGTTCGCCGCGATATTGCAGGCAGCGGCGCACTGCGGCGAAGCTCGACGGGTCCAGCGGTGTCGGGTGTGGGCGCCGGCCGAGCACGACGGTTGCGGCGGCCAGGTCGATGTCGTCGACTCGAAGGAAGCGCAACTCGCCAGCCGACGCCCCGTGCAGCAGTCCGAGGAGGCCGATCAGAGGCTCGTGTGGGTGTAGTTCTGTTGCCGCACTGGCCCATCGAGCAAACAGCTCCCGTTGGCGGGCGGGCTCGAGCACCTGACCGCGGAACGGGATGTTGGAGTTGGCGGCCAGCTCGCGGGTTGGGTCGGCGAGGATGTGACGTGCTTGGCGGGCGTATCGGAAGAAGACCCGCAGGGCGTGTAGGTGGCGGGCGCGGTTGCTCGTGTTGGTGACCGTGGCGAGGAACGCCTCGACGTCGCCGACGCCGACCAGCGACCATTCGGTGACGGCGGGGTGATGCCCCGCCAGGTAGCGCCCCAGATCGCGAACGGCGGCCAGGTTGATCTCGAGGGTGCGGTCGGAGCGGGGTTTGGTCCCGGCCTTGCGGGCTCGGTCACGCGCTTGGAGTTGGTGCGCGTCGAATGCTGCTGCGATGGAACGGAATCGGTCCGGCACTTCCGCGACGCGGCGGGCGCGGCGTTGGGCTGCGGCCTGGCCCCTGGTGTCGAGGGTGAGTGTGAGGCCGCGGTCGACGAAGTATGTTTCCAACGCTCGGGCCAGTGCGCCGAGAGCCGGGCCGGGATTTCTGGCGGCCCCCAACGTCGCGGTGGGACTGGTGCCGGGGGTATCGGCGAGTATCGCGGTCAGTTGGTGGAGCATGGAGACCGCGCGGGTCGGTGCGGCTCGGTCGGCGAGGAAACCTCCGAATCCGAGAAGCCATTCCGGTTCCGGATCAAGTTGGGTGGCAAGCTTTTCCACGCAGCGATGCACCATTGCCGGGTCGGTCTGATAGCACCGAGCACATTGTCCGAGAGCCTGATTCGCCCGCGACTGGCCGCAGGTGCGGCAGGAGACGACCCGGCGGCTGCTCATAAGGGTGGCATGGACCGACCGGGTGTGGCCCGCACCGCCGGCCGCGCGGCTGGCGGCGGCGCTGTCGATGCGGCCGGGACCGGTGTGGTGTCGACGTCGAGCAGGTCGTTGGGGGTGCAGTCCAGCGCCGTGCACAAGGCCGCCAGCGTGTCGAGTTTGAGTTGCGCGGGTTTTTTGGTCAGCAGCGCGGACACCGACGCCGAGGACATCTGCAGGCCGGCTTTCTCGACGAGTAGCCGACGCAGTTGGGCTCCGGTCCAGACCTCGCGCTGTGCGGCCGCCATCCGCAGCTTCCATGTGACGTTCATCGGTCTCCTTCCTCGAGTGCGCTGAGGGTGGCCGACACGGCGCGGCGGTAGGCGTCCTCGATGAACGTCGCCGACGGCCGGACGTAGCCCATCGTGGTTCCCACCTGCCAATGACCCAATAGTTGTTGTATCGCAACGAGATCCATGCCGCGCTCGTAGTTGTGGGTGGCGCATGCCCGGCGCATCGCGTGCGGGCTGAAGCGGTCGATCGCCGATACCTGCTCGAGGTCGAGCAAATGCGACAGTCGGTTCCGCACGCTGCCTCGGTGCAGCCGGTCGCCGGACTGATCAGGGAACAGGGCGGTCCCTTCCGCGAACCGGCCGCGCACGTCGGCCAGATACCACTTCAGGATCAGGTCCAGCCCGTCGAGCATCGGCACCCACCGAGGGCGAGGACCGGAACCGTTGGCGGCCTTGCCGAATCGGACATGGATCTTCCCGAACGGTCCCCGGTCGAAATGCAGGTCGGCGACATCGAGCATCACCGCCTCCTCCGACCGCAACCCGGCGTGGTAGAGCGTCCGCAACAGCGCGTAATCTCTGCCCGCAGCGCCGAATACCCGTGCCGTGGCGATCCTTTCGCGCAGGAACCCGAAGAACACGTCCAGCCGCTGCGGTGTCGGCGGCGGCGCCACCTCCGGTGAATCGTTGCCGACGTGGCGGGCGGCGTTGAACTCGTCGACCGGGTCGACGAGTCGCACCCCGAACAGCGCCTCGATCTCGGCGGCCTTGCGGGCGCACAGGAACGAGAAGAAGCCCTTGAAGGTCGAAACATAGCCGCGCCGTGTCGAAGTGGCCATCCCCACCACAGCGAACTCACCGACGACCCGGTCGATGTCGTCGCAGGTCACCTCCCACGCGGGGCGACCGCACGCGGCGAGGAACCGCTCCAGCGTGCCGGCGCCGTTGTCGATGGTGAGCGGACTGAACCCACGCGCGGTCTGCGACGCCTGGTAAGCCTCGATACAACCAGCCCTGGTAGCTGCTGGGGTCGGGTGGCGATAGTGGTGTCGGCAGCGGGGTTGAGGGAACCAGGCGCAGGCTCGCACCGTCCATCGCACACCTCCAAAGCGCCTCGAATGTGTAGGCAATGCCTTACTATCATCGATGCAACCTGCAGAATCAACTACCTCGACGGCGTGTCGTTCCCGCAGGTAGCAGGGGATATCGGGGATTCGGCGGGGGTATCAAACCCAGGAG
>JBBSLM010000358.1:0-2843 GCA_038255245.1 Sphingomonadales bacterium | reverse complement strand
TCAACCGCCCGATCGGCGCTTTCACCGGCGGCAAGCTCGCCGCGCTGCGTGACGAGCCGGGGCTTTGCCAGCAACTGCTGGCGGACGCGAGCATCGCGGTGACGGCATTGCCGCCGCGCGATGACGGGGCGCAATGTACCTATGACGATGCGGTGCGCCTGGACGCGAGCGACGCCGCTGCCGCCCTGCGTCCCGCCGGGGCGGGCTTCAGCTGTCCGGTCGTCGCCGCCTTCGCCTTGTGGGAGCGGGAGATCGTGCAGCCCGCCGCCGCCCGTCACCTTGGCAGCCGCGTCGTTCAGATCGAGCATCTCGGCGGCTTTAGCTGCCGCCGGATCGGCGGCGGCGACGAAGCGGGCTGGAGCGAGCATGCGACCGCCAACGCGCTCGACATCGCCGCCTTCCGCCTCGCCGACGGCCGGCGGGTCAGCCTGCTCGACGACTGGAACGGCAGTCCGGAGCAAAGCGCCTTTCTGCGCGAAGTGCGCGATGGCGCGTGCGGCCTTTACGCCACCGTGCTCTCGCCGGATTACAATGAGGCGCACCGCGACCATCTGCACTTCGATCAAGCCGATCGCGGCGCGGGCGGCTGGCGGGGCTGCCGCTAGGGGCCCTAGGCGGTGGCCAATGCCCGGCGACGGACGGCGACCGCCGCCACCTTCGGGTCGCGCAAATGCGGGCCTTCCGCCACTGCGAGTCGATAGGTGTCGATGACGCGGTCGAGAATGGTGGACCAGCGAAATTGCTTACTGATCTCGATCGCTTCGCGCGTCATGCGCTGCCGGCGATTCTCGTCATCCATCAGCGCTTCGACTGCGTCGGCATAAGCGTCTGCCTCGCGCGCCGGAACGAGCAGGCCGGTCCGGCCCTCCTGGACCAGCGCCCGTGCCGCCGGAGCGTCGGCGCTGACCAGAGCCACGCCCGCGGCCATCGCCTCCAGATTGACGTTGCCGAACGCCTCTGTGGTGCTGGGGTTGATCAGGATGTCGGCGCTCGCCACCGCGCGGCCCAGCGCCGCCCCCTCGACATGGCCGGTAAACACCGCTTCGCCGATCCGTCCCGCCAGATCGTCGCCGGCGGGGCCCGCGCCGACGATCAGGGGCCGCACCTTTCGGCCGCGCGCGCGCAGGGCGTTGACCACCTCTTCGAACACGTCGAGGCCCTTTTCCTTCACCAGCCGGCCGAAGAAGAGGAGGATCGCCTCGTCGTCGGCATAACCGTGAGCGCGCCGCCAGGCCATGTCGCGCCGCGCCGGGTTCCACAGATTGTGATCCACGCCCCGGCTCCAGATGCGGACATGGTCGCCAAGCCCCGTGCTCTTCCTCAAATCGTCCGCGAGCAGCTCGTTCGGCACCAGCACATAGTCGCAGCGACCATAGAAGCGATCGAGATAGCGCTCACCCATCGGCCTGAAGAGACCAAGGCCGTAATAGGTCAGGTAGGTCTGGAAGAGCGTGTGCAGGCTGGCGACGACCGGCACGCCGAGTTCGGCCGCGAAAGTCTGGACCTTGCGGCCCAGAATGTCCGGCGCGGAAATGTGCATCACGTTCGGCGCGAAGGCACGAATATCGTCCTTCACCCGCTTCGACAGGCCGACCGCCAGCCGATATTCCTTACGCGTCGGAATCGGCACGGAGCGTACGGAGACGAGGTCGCCGGCCGGCTCGAAACCTGGCTTGGGGATGGTTGGCGAATAGACGCGAACTTCCGCGCCATGATCGAGCAAATAGCGGACGAGCCGGTTCAGCGCCTTGTTCGCGCCGTCCCGTACCATGTTGTAATTGCCCGAGAAGAGCGCGATGCGCAGCCCCGCGGCCTTGCCGCCGAGCGGCTCGGCCCCCTCGGTCGTGATCCTGCTCATGTCCACATCGCGTCCGATCGCCCGCAACTCTCTTCCGGGCACCCTTGCACGGTTGGCGTGTCAGAAAGATGGCGCGTGGTGGAGCGCAAACAAGGCTGAAAATTCAACGCGGTGCGATGCGGGTGATAATCTCGACCGCATTGTCCGTGTCCTTGCGGTCTTCGGTCAGAGCATAGCCGCGCAGCAGCCCCAGATCCTGCGCATGGAAGCTGTCGGCGCTGGCGACGTGGCGCTTGGAGGCGCGCGGGGCGCGGATCAAGGCGTCGCCGGCCTGCAAGCCGTCGATGCGGTCGATGATCTCCAGCCCCAACCCCGCGCGTCTGATGCGGCGGGCGAAAATCGGCTCCGCCTTGCCGCCGCGCTTGAAGATCAGCACCCGCTTCAGGATCGCGATCAGGCGGCGGCCAAGCAGGAAGCTGAGGCAACGCAGCACGATATGCTTGAACGGCGTGGAGAGCTTCTCGCGGTGGGCGAACATCCGGCCCTCGATCGCAACACCGCCATCGTCCGCGCGGACGCTCCAGTCCGGGCTCCACCAATGGGTGACAAACTGCGTCCTCCCGCGCTCGACGATCCAGCCGAAGTCGCTCGCGTCGCCAGTCTCGCCGGTCAGCGTCACGATCCCGCCCTTGCGGCAGGAAATGATCAGGCCGGCGTCGAGATAATGGCCGCAGCCTTCGAGCAGGCGGGCCTCCTTGCCCTCCGCCTCCATCGACAGGCGCCGTTCGGGGCCGAGCAGGGCCAAAGCGCGCAGCAGTGAATGGCCGATATAGTGGCAGATGTAGCGATCGTCGGTCGCAGCGTAGGTGTGGTCGTCGCCGTCCGCGTTTGCGAAAGCCCAAACCGCGACAGCCGCCGCGTTCCGCCGCTCTTCCTCGTCGCCTTCCAGCGCCGAGCGGACGATGCCGTAGGGGACGAGATAATCAGTGTTGCGGCTGTTGTGCAGGCCGATCCCGTTCGGCGCGGCGGCCGGATATTCGGCCAT